>NZ_JAGPUP010000534.1:0-54726 GCF_018069605.1 Microvirga sp. HBU67558
CCTGGGTTTCTCTTGGCGCAGCCTCCGCGTTACCGGTGAGAACCGCTGGCCGCTGACGTCGCAGGGAATTTTACGGATGTCCGCTGCAAGCCATCCAAGGCTCTGGCTGCCCTTCAGGAGCTCGGCAAAACATCCGAGATCTTATAGCGATTTCTGAGCAGAGGTTGGTTACCATCAGCGGTGCTGCGTCCAGCCTTTGAAATGGGGGATGGGCTCCCCAGCGGCCGCATTGTCCAGGCGCGGGATATACCGGCTAGCGATGAGTTCCGCCTCCTGCAGTCGTGCCGCAACCAAGGTTGTCCAGAAGCCGTAGCTTCTCTCACGGGAGCGGAGAGCCTTCTGCTGTTGGAATTGAATTGACTTAAGGCGAAGATTGGCCAGCGAATGGCGAAGTAGAGCGATGATCGTCAAGGAACAGACTCCTTACTGGAATTCTAAGAGCCCTTGAGCGTTTCCTTCAGTTTATATGGCTGTTCACTTGGCCGTTCAAAACAGGCAAGACTGCATGTTCGTCATGCAGCCTGTACATAGACGCATAGGCTTTTGGTGCTTCTTTTCCCTCCAGCCCTGTCCACCGGGTCTCTCAGTTGAGGAACGCCACCCACCGTGGCGCTAGGACAAGCTGGGAACCGTAGATGTTAGGCTACGATCCTCAACGTATCAGGAATGGTTCTCGGCTGACAGCTTACGAGGCCTTGGCCGTGTAGAGATCGGCGAACTTCTCACGCAGTACGTTCTTCTGCACCTTGCCCATGGTGTTGCGGGGTAGATCATCGACAAAAACGACACGCTTCGGCAGCTTGAACTTCGCCAAGCGACCGTCGAGTGCCGCCAAGACCGTCTGCTCGTCCACCTCTGCCTCTTTCGAGCGGACCACGACTGCGGTCACCCCCTCGCCGAAGTCCTTGTGCGGCACGCCGATCACGGCACTCTCGAATACGCCTGGAATGGCATCGATCTCGTCCTCGATCTCCTTCGGGTAGACGTTGAAGCCTCCGGTGATCACCAGGTCCTTGCCGCGCCCGAGGATGTGAACGTAGCCGCGCTCGTCGATCTTGCCGAGATCGCCTGTAATGAAGTAGCCGTCCGGGCGGAACTCGGACGCCGTCTTCTCCGGCATGCGCCAATATCCCTTGAACACGTTCGTACCTTTCACCTCGATCATGCCGATCTGGTTCGTTGCCAGCTCTTCACCGGTGTCCGGGTTGGTGATGCGGGCCGACACGCCGGGCAGCGGCAGGCCAACGGCACCTGGTACCCTGTCGCCATCGTAGGGGTTGGAGGTGTTCATGTTAGTCTCGGTCATGCCGTAGCGCTCCAGGATGGCGTGACCGGTGCGGGCGCTCCACTCGCGGTGGGTCTCGGCCAGCAGGGGCGCCGAGCCTGACACGAACAGGCGCATGCCGGAGGTCGCCTCCCTGGTGAGGCCAGGATGCTGCAG
Organism: Microvirga sp. HBU67558; assembly: GCF_018069605.1. Lineage (NCBI taxonomy): Bacteria > Pseudomonadati > Pseudomonadota > Alphaproteobacteria > Hyphomicrobiales > Methylobacteriaceae > Microvirga > Microvirga sp. HBU67558. The sequence continues at coordinate 1,442 of NZ_JAGPUP010000534.1, forward strand.
CAGGCGAACGTAGAAGGTCGGCACGCCCATCAAGGCCGTGGCGCGGGACATCAGCCCCAGGATCTCATCGGCATCGAACTTCGGCAGAAAGATCATCGACGCACCGGAGAACAAGGTGACGTTGCTCGCCACGAACAGACCATGGGTGTGGTAGATCGGCAGGGCGTGGATCAGCACATCGTCAGCCGTGAAGCGCCAGACCTCCTTCAGGGTCATGGCATTGGAAACAAGGTTGTCATGGGTGAGCATGGCGCCCTTGGAGCGGCCGGTCGTGCCTGACGTATAGAGGATCGCCGCGAGGTCATCGCCGGCCCTCTGCACCGTCTCGAACGCGTCAGGGGCCTCGACCGCGGCCTCCATGAGAGAGCCCTGCCCTGCAGGATCGAGCATTTCAACGGCCGCTCCCACTTTAGAAGCCAATTGCTCGATCCCTTCGCGTTTGGAAGGATCGCAGACGACGAGCGACGGCTCGGCATCGCCGATGAAGTACTCCAGCTCCGCCAGCGTGTAGGCGGTGTTGAGCGGCAGATAGACGGCACCAGCCCGAACGGTGGCCAGATACAGGACGAGAGCCGGCACCGACTTCTCGACCTGGACGGCCACGCGGTCGCCGGGTTTGACCCCGCGGGCGCTCAGCACGTTGGCCAATCGCCCCGAGAGGGCAATCAGGTCGGCATAGCTGATAGTGTCACCGGCGGGTGCCGTGATGGCGGTCTTTGAGGAATCAGTGATCGAGCGTTCGAGCCGATCGAACAGGTTCGCGTTCATGGCGTGGGCTCCGAAGCGAGGGTCGATGATGGACCCGGTTAAGATATCGTGGGCGATGGCGGTCATGGCGTAGGCACCAGATCGCGAGACGGGAGATCAGTTCGCAAGGCTTTGCGGACCGTCGGTGAAGCAGCGACCACGCCCTTCTCGGCGAAGGCTTCGTGGTTCTTCTCAATCTCATCGAGAGCGTAGAGGTAGTTGACCATCAGCCCATGGGACTGCTTCAAGCCCTTGGCGGAGAGATCGCCGACAAAGTTCAAACGCTCAAGCCGCGCCCCGTTACCGAGATGGAAGCGGGCCACTGGATCGACGGGACGACCTTTAGGATCCTTGGCCTTCAGGAAGTAATAGGCCGCCGCCGCGAGAAGGGCATCACGAACCTCCTCCACCTTCCCTGGGTCACTGCTCCAGCTTGGTTCATCAAGAAGCATCAACCTCTCCTTGGCCGTGGCATCGAGGCAGGCCGACTCCTCCGTCTTGCGCTCGCGTTCCAGCCAGCGGGCAAAGCCCGGGACCGGCGAGAGGGTCACGAAGGTCTTGAGGTTCGGCAGTTCGCGCTTGAGGTTCTCCACCACCTGCTTAATCAGGAAGTTGCCAAAGGACACCCCGCCCAAGCCCTTCTGAGTGTTCGAGATCGAGTAGAACACGGCCGTGGTCGCCTCAGTTGCAGCAATCGGGGTGCGGCCTAGGTCAAGCAGCGGACCGATCGCGCCGGGGATCTCCTTGGTCAGCGCCACCTCGACGAAGATCAGCGGATCGTCGACGAGCTGCGGGTGGAAGAAGCCATAGCAGCGGCGGTCGTCCGGCTGGAGGCGGTTGCGCAGGTCATCCCAGTTCTGGATCGCATGCACGGCCTCATAGCGGATGATCTTTTCCAGGATATTGGCAGGCGTGGTCCAGTCGATCGGCCGCAACACCAGAAACCCCCGATTGAACCAGGATGAGAACAGATGGGTGAAGTCTGCGTCGACCGGCTTCAGCTCCGGGTGCTTGGGCAGGTACTCGAGCAGTTCCTCGCGCATCCGCACCAAGGCGGAGGTTCCGCCAGGAGCCAGGTTGAGGCGACGGATCAGCTCCTGCCGTCTGGGCTCGGCTGCGGCGTGCAGGCCCTCAAGCGCATCCGTTCCCTGATCCTGACGCACCGCTTCGATCGCTTGCGCTATGCGGCGGCGGTCGGGTCCGAAGCGATCCGCCAGTGCCTGGAGGAATGCGAGGCGGTCCTCGCCCGGTGCGGCGCTGTAAGTTGCCAACAGCGTCTGTGCGAGGGCCACGCCGGATGCCTCACCTCTCCGAGAGAGCAGCATCTCACCCACGGTGGGAAGAGCGTCCTTAGCGACGATCTCCCGCGCCGCTTTCTGACCAAGCAGGGAACGCCCTCGCTCAGTCAGTGTATCTATCAGATCGCTCAGGAAGGCTGGCGCCGCCTCCAACCCTGCCATTGATCGAGAAAGCTTCACGTTCATCTCCTTCATCCACACCAGACGATTAGCGTCACAGCACGACGAACAGAGCCCAAACGACGATCGGTGCGACCACCGTCACAAGGGCGCCATAGGCCATGAGCTTGCGGAAGAACGCCTCCCGGTCAACACCCTGGGCGTTGGCCAGGACGAGAGCGCCATTGGTCGAGAAGGGGCTCACATCAACAATGGTCGACGCAACCGCCATGGCAGCAATGAAGCCGATCGGGCTGACACCGGTGCCTGATTGCAGGAACGGCACGGCAAGTGGGATGAGGGATCCAAGCACAGCCGTGGAGGAGGCAAAGGCTGACACGACGGCACCGATGAAGCACAGCAGCAGTGCAGCGAGCATCGGGGAAGCCAGACCAGCGACGCTGTCCCCGACAAACGAGATGGTGCCCATCTTCTCGAGGACGACCACATAGGTACTCACGCCCGTGATCAGCATGATTTCCGGCCATGCGACTTGGCCCATCGCGCGCTTTTGCAGAGTTGGCGCCATCAGGGAGAGGATCAGGCCAATCGTGATCGCCACAAAGCCGATGTCGAGGTTGAAGGCAAGGACGAGAACCGCGAGAGCGACGAGTCCAAGCAGCGTGACGATCTGGTACAGACCGCCATCTGGCACTGTCGATGCCTCGTCTGGACGATCCATGATCGAACGGTTCGGCTTCTGTCCGGTTTCGAGCCTGATCTCCTCGCTAAGGGCCTCGGCTTCGGAATCGCCGAAGATCTGCGGGCCTGACTGCGGCATCGCTATCTGAACGGGGGAGACGGTAACGGCAGCCGGCGCGACTGCCCTCGCCTGGAGGAGCTTGCGGCCGCCGAGCGCGAAGAAAAGCAGGACGGCGACGGCCAGGTTGACGCCGAAGCTCGCCAGGAAGGTCGCGATCTCGTTGAGCGGCAGTCCGGCCTTGGCCACGATCCGGTTGGTGATGCCGCCATAGATGCTGATTGGCGAGAAGCCGCCGGCCTGAGCCCCGTGGACAACCATCAAGCCCATGAGCAGCGGATTGATGCTGTATTTGAGAGCGAAGCCGAGCGCGATCGGTGCGATGATTGCAACCGCGCCCGGGCTGACGGCGCCAACCGACGTCAGAACCGCAGAGATCCCGAACATGATCCATGGGATCGCGGCAATCCGTCCCCGCACGCCCCGAACCGCCAGCCGGACGAGCCAGTCGATGGTGCCGTTGTTCTGAGCAATGGCGAAAAGAAAGGTTATCCCGACGAGGGTCAGGAACAGACCGCCGGGAAAGCCTGCGATGATGGCGCTGGTGGTCTGGCCGGCCACCAGGGTTCCGACCAAGAAAGCGCCAACGAAAGCCAGCACACCCATGTTGATCGGCAGGATGGTGGCGACCACGAACATGGCCATGAGGGCGTAGATTGAGATCAGCTGTGGTGACATGGCACCCGCTCCTCTGTTTCCTCCTCTGCGTCGGATGGACGATTGGCTTTAGACCAACTCGCGGGGATTGCGCAGGCGGATCCCTCATTGCCCTTTCAGGAAAGACTGCGCGCATTTGCATTAGGTGTCAATGTTCTTGTATACAAGAAATGTCTTGTAAGATTATATGCATTTGATCTAGGATGCTCGTGAGCAGGACATGTGAGATGAGACGCGCTCAAGCTTTGAGAGACGCCCTCGAGCAGGACATTGTTACAGGCAAGTTTCGCCCTGGCGAGCGCTTGGACGAACAGAGCCTGGCCGCTCGCTTCGAGGTCTCCCGGACCCCGATCCGAGAAGCCCTGATGCAGCTTGCCTCGACCGGACTGGTTGAATTGCAGGCAAGACGAGGCGCCTTCGTCGCCTCTCTCAGCTTCAAAGACGTCGTCGAGCGGTTCGAGGTCATGGCCGCTCTCGAGGGCATGTGCGGGGCTCTGGCGGCCCGGCGGATCACCGAGTCAATGCAGAAGGAGCTCGAGAAAGCGCACGAAGACTGCGTTCGGGAGGCATCGCAGGAAAACGCCGATGCCTACTACTATGCAAACGAGCGCTTCCACCACGTCATCTACGAAGCCTGCCAGAACGCTTTTCTGGCGGAGCAGGCCCAACACCTTCATGCCCGTCTCAAACCCTATCGGCGGCTCCAGCTGCGGGCCCGCAGCCGTGTGGCAACTTCATTGGCGGAGCACCAGGGCATCGTAGAGGCCATCCGTGCCGGGGACAGCGAGCGGGCGGAGCGCCTCCTCCGGGAGCACATCCTGATCCAGGGCGAACGCCTGGCCGACTTTATCGCAAGTTTCGATCGGGCAGCCTAGCCGCCGGTTTAGCATTGCAGGGTTCTGGTAGAAGCAGGCTGCTGTGGAGTGTCGCCCACGAAACGGAGAAGGATGCGAAGGATGTCTCCTGACCTGCTCTCTCGCCGCACAATTGCCTTCGTCAACATCGCGCACGCGCTCGATCATTTCGTCCTTCTGATCTATCCGACGGCTGTAATCGCGATCGCGGCCGAGCGGCAACTGTCCTACGCCAGCCTCATCGGTCTCTCAACGGGTGCCTTCGTGGCCTTCGGCCTGTTCTCACTCCCAATGGGCTGGATCGCGGATCGTTTAGGGCGCCGCAACCTGCTGGGTATCTTCTTCGGCGGGTGCGGGATTGCGTGTTTGGGGCTGTCGACGGCGAACTCGCCGATCATGTTAGGCATCTGGCTCTTCGTGCTCGGGGTGTTCTCTGCGATTTATCATCCGATCGGCTCTACGATGCTGGTCACCCATACAAATCAGCTTGGACGCGACCTCGGGATCAACGGAGTGTGGGGCAATCTTGGTGCGGCCTTCGCCTCGGGAGTGACAGCCCTTCTGGCCACGACCCTCGGCTGGCGCGCGGCTTTCATTCTGCCCGGACTTGTTTGCCTCGCTGCCGGCATCGCGTTTGTCAGCCTTGTGCCCAGTGACGGAGATCCTCATGGCAAACCTGGCAGCGCTCATGCTGTCATCCCGGTGACACGGCCGATGACGCTCTTCCTGTTGTTCGCGACGGCGATCGTGGCCGGCGGCATGACCTTCAACATTACGACCATCGCGCTCCCCAAGATCATCGACGAGCGCATTGGTACCGCCTTGCCGCTGGTCCTGATCGGATCCCTGGCTACACTCGTGTTTGTCTTCGGGGCGTTGACGCAGCTCCTGATGGGCCGCCTCGTCGACAGGTTTACTTTGCCGCGGATCTTCGTTGGGCTGTCGATCCTTCAACCGCTTGGGCTTGGGCTCGCCGCCCTGATGGGTGGGATCCCCATGCTGGCCGGACTGGTCCTGGCGATGGCGGCGGTCTATGGGCAGGTGGTCGTCAACGATGCCATGGTCGCCCGCTACGTCCCTGCTCAGTACAGGGCCCGGGCCTTCAGTGTCCGCTATTTCCTTGGGTTCACGACGAGCGGTCTGGCCGTGCCACTCATCGCGCTCTTACACGGGATGAGCGGGTTCACCCTTGTTTTGAGCGCAGCAGTCACTTTTGGAATAGTGATCTTTCTCTGCTCGATTTGCTTTCTGCTCGCTGCTCAGACATCGCCACAATCATCGGCTCTTCCCGCGGCGTGATGGCTGAGGGCCATTACCAGTGCCTCCATCAATCCCTGTGCACGCTGATGTTTGGACCAGCATAGGATGTGCTATGCAGTGGACATAAACTGACGTGATGGCACGATAACGCAAGGGTGTAGGATCATGACGACTGACACGAGTTTGACCAAACTCACAGCCTGTGCGGTTGTCGACCTTCTGCAAAGGGGCGAGGTCTCCCCGCTCGATTGCCTCGACGCCTTAGAGGCCCGCATAGCCGCCGTGGACAGTACGGTCAACGCGCTTTCCATTCTGTGCTTCGAGCGGGCTCGCGAGCATGCCCGCTGGTTGATGCAACGGCCCCTCGGTGAACGTGGCCGTCTGGCTGGGCTGCCTGTGCCGATCAAGGATCTGACCGACGTGGCGGGGGTGCGCACGACCCACGGCTCGCCCATCTTCGCGGACTTCGTGCCTGAGGCCTCGGATATCCTGGTCCAGACGCTCGAAGCTGAAGGTGGGTTGATCTACGCCAAGTCCAATACGCCGGAGTTCGGCGCCGGCGGCAACACGTTCAACGAGGTCTTCGGCACCACATTGAATCCCTGGAACACAGTACTTTCCGCCGCGGGTTCATCGGGTGGGGCCGCAGTCGCACTCGCCACGGGAACAGCGTGGGTGGCGCAGGGATCCGACCTTGGTGGCAGCTTGCGCAATCCAGCCAGCTTCTGCGGTGTGGTCGGCCTGCGGCCGAGCCCCGGCCGGGTCGCCAGCACGCCTGGTGCGAAGATTGACCGGCTCCTGAGCGTGAACGGCCCCATGGGCCGCACCGTGGAGGACACCGCCCTGCTTCTCGATGCCATGACAGGGGAGAACCCAGGCGATCCCATCTCCCTGCCCAGGACAGAAAGCTTTCTGGCTGCGGCACGCTCGGGGTGGCGACCAGCGCGAGTGGCTTACTCCGCCGATCTGGGTATTACGCCCGTCGACCCGGAGGTCGCCGCCATTTGCCGAGCCGCGGCCCAACGGTATACGGAGTTGGGTGCCATCGTCGAAGAGGCGCACCCCGACCTGTCGGAAGCCCATGATACCTTCCAGGTTCTGCGCGGGATGACGTTTGCCGTCGGCCATGCCGATCTCTTGCAGAACCATCGGGACAAGATGAAACCGGAGGTGATCTGGAATATCGAGCAGGGCCTGAACTATTCGATGGCCGATGTTGTCCGGGCGGAGAACCAGCGCGCTACCCTGTTTCGGAGGATGAACGTCTTCTTCGACAGCTATGATCTGCTTCTCTGCCCCGCTACCATTGTCGCCGCCTACCCAGCGGGGGAGCGCTATGTCAGCGAATGTGCTGGCCACAGCTTCTCGAACTATGTCGAATGGCTCGCCATCGCTTACGCCATTACTCTGACCGCCTCACCGGCCCTCAGCCTTCCTTGTGGCTTCACCCGCGATGGACGACCGGTTGGGCTGCAGATTGTCGGCCGCACTCGTGCGGAAGGAAGGGTCCTGGCCGGAGCGCGTGTCCTGGAGGACATTCTTGGGCTGCGAGGCACCACGCCAATTGATCCGCAGTCCCCGCGAGCGGTGAACCTACCGAGTTAGCCTATCAGCTTCGGATGGCATCTAAGCTTGCTAGCAGCCCTATAGTAGCGAGCATGGTGTGGCGGCATCCTCGGTGACCGAGGACCTGTGGAACTGCGCGTTGTCATGAGTGAGCTACTGTGCCGATCTTGGAAAGCCAATTTGTTACACAGGAAGGTCCGCTCGGGGTTAGGCGGTGAAGTTCGTCCACTTTTCGGAATGTCTGGTTGCGTGAGGATTGCTGCCCTCGGGCTAGAGTCCCAAGTGTGCCATGTGTGGACGGCTCCCTTTTGGCAAGGGTTTTGTTGAACGCTTCTGCCGGGTTGGTCGGTGCGGCCATGTGTTCGACCTGTTGGTGCGGTACACCTGACCGCTGGCCATAATGCCCTCCGCGAAGGGGTCCCGACCAAAAGCTCGCATTCCAAGATGCTCTGGCACGAATGAGTTGTCCCGCTTCCCGGTTCGACCGGATCATGCATTAACGTCCTTGCGCCCTTCCCAACCTCTTGATCGCCGAACTCTCTCAGCGATGATTATTCCGCTTGCACAACAGGCTCACGATAGCGCTCGCCCTTGGCCATGATCGCCCACACCATCCGGGCCATCTTGTTGGCCAGGGCCACGGCCGCCACCTTGGTGGCCCGCCGCGCCAGCAGTTGCACGATCCACGGCCGCTTCGTTCCATGCCGCTGGGCAAAGCGTATCACCGCCAGTGCGCCCACGGTCAGCAGGGAGCCAAGATACCGGTTGCCCTGCTTGGTCACCCCACCGAGCCGCTCCTTGCCACCACTGGAGTTCTGCTTGGGCACCAAGCCGATCCAGGCCGCGAGATTACGACCCGAGGAGAAAGTCTTCGGGTTAGGAACATGGGCCACCAGAGCACTGGCGAGCAACGGACCCACGCCTGGGATCTCGGCTAGGCGGCGGCTGACCTCGCTGGCCCGGTGGCAGGCGGCGATGCGCCGGTCCATCTCCAGGATCTGGCGCTTGACCAGCATCAGTTGCTCGGCGAGCGCCAGAACGCAGGACCGAGCCAGCTCCGGGACGCGCTCATCCTCATCGCGGACCAAAAGCAAGAACTCGTCGACACCCTCCCGGCCGATCTTCGCCACCACGCTGAACTCGGCCAGGTGAGCCCGGATGGCGTTAGTGGGCATGGTCCTCTGCCGCACCTGCATCAGCCGCACCCGGTGCAGCATCAGGATGCTTTGCTGCTCGCACGTCTTCGTCTCGACAAAGCGCATGGTGGGCCGGGTAACGGCCTCGCAGATCGCCTCGGCATCGGCCATGTCGTTCTTCGGCCGCTTCACATACGGCTTGACGTAAGCCGGCGGCATGAGCTTGACCTCATGGCCAAGGCTCCGGAGCTCACGCGACCAGTGATGAGCCGAGGCACACGCCTCAATGCCTATCAGGCACGGCGGCAGGCTGGCAAAGAACTTGAGCACCTGCCCGCGCCTGACCTGGCGTCGGATCATCACTATCCCTTCGGGATCGATGCCATGCACCTGAAAGACGGACTTGGCGATGTCCAGGCCAATGGTGGTGACCGTGCGCATGGGCTGCTCCTGTGTCGCTGGCTGCTTGAAGCAACCATGCTACCTCACCGCTGGGTGGGAGCCGTCCACAGCATCAGGAGCGGACCTTTCCCCAGCATGCGCCGTCCAATCCCCATCCATCTTAAGCGGCCGGGAAGGAGGACTCCTCCAGGGGCAATTCCAGCGGGAACCATTGTTCGGATCAAACGCACCGGTATTGGGTTGTCTTGCGAGCAACCTAAACCAAAGGCACCACACGATGGCCGATCTGGCTCCGGCGCCACCTCCGCCAGCCCTCCGGCCTGCGGGGTCCCCCATCCTGACCGCCGGCGGCATCGTTCTGGCGATCGCGGGACTCTACTTCGGCCGCGATCTGTTCGTTCCCTTCGCGCTCGCCATCCTCCTGAGCTTCGCCCTGACGCCGCTGGTCAACTGGCTCAGACGCTGGAAGCTGCCGCGAATTGCAGCGGTTCTCGTGGCCGTGACGCTTGCCTTCATCCTGATCGCAGGCATCGCCTTTGTGGTCGGGCGCCAGCTCGTTCAGCTTGCCGACAATCTCCCGACCTACCAGACCACCATCACCGACAAGATCCGCTCTCTGCAGGCCTCCGCTCCCGGCGGAGGGATCGTGGACAAGGTCACGACGACCATCCAGGATGTCGGCAAGCAGATCTCCGGCGAAAAGCCTCCTGACGATGTTCCGGCGCAGACACCCGGGTCCCGGCTCGGCAACGGCACCGCGCAGGAGCCAGTCACCGTGCGGCTGGAAGCCCCGCAGGCCAAGCCTCTCGAGATCATCCAGACCGTTGTCGGCCCCCTGCTCGCGCCACTGGCCACGGCCGGCCTCGTGGTGATCTTCGTGATCTTCGTGCTGCTCGAGAGGGAGGACCTGCGCGACCGCTTCATCAAGCTGGCGGGAGCAGGCGATCTCCAGAAGAGCACCCAGGCCATCAACGATGCAGCAGCCCGGGTCAGCCGCTATTTGCTCATGCAGCTCGTGGTGAACCTGACCTACGGGATCCCGATCGGCATCGCTCTGTACTTCATCGGCGTGCCGAATGCTCTGCTATGGGGCCTGCTGGCGGCGGTGCTGCGGTTCATCCCTTACCTCGGTCCCTTCCTGGCGGCCCTCTTTCCGATTGCCCTCGCAATCGCGGTCGATCCGGGCTGGACGATGCTGTTCTGGGTCGTCGGCCTGTTCCTGGTGGCCGAGCTCATCAGCAACAACGTCATCGAGCCGTGGCTCTATGGTTCCAGCACCGGGTTGTCGTCACTGGCCATCATCATGGCGGCGATCTTCTGGACCAGCCTGTGGGGTCCGGTCGGGCTGTTCCTCGCAACGCCTCTTACGGTCTGCCTCGTTGTGATCGGACGCTATGTGCCGCAGCTCGAGTTTCTCGGCGTTCTCCTCGGCAGCGACCCGGTGCTTGCGCCGGAAGAGCGCCTCTACCAACGCCTGCTGGCCGGCAACCTGGAGGAGGCTGTGGAGATGGCCGAGGACTATGTCGACGAGCACTCCTCGCGCGAGTTCTATGACAACGTGGCCATCCCGTCCCTTCGTCTGGCCGAGAACGACCGCCAACGCAGCACCACCGACACCAACTACCGACGGCTCGTCGCCGACACGGCGATCTGCGTCGTGCGCGAGGTTGAGGACCATGTCCGAGAGAACGCCGCCTCACCTCGTGAAGGGGCGATAGATCAGGATCGCGCACCGTCCGTACGAGAGGAACGGCCCTCGCCGGTCCTCTGCCTGGCAGGACGCACGGAACTCGATCGCGCGGCGGCCGAGATGATGGCGCAGGTGCTCCAGGAACAGGGCATCGGCACTCGGGTTCTCCCGCCGATCGCCGTCAGTCAGGGGGCCTTGGGGCAGCTCGATCTCAAAGGCGTGGATGTGGTGTGCCTGTCCTACCTGCATCCGCAGCCGCAGGTTTATGCCCGCTACATCTGCCGTCGCCTGCGCCGCCGGGCGCCGCACCTGAAGCAGATCGTCTGCTGCTGGAACCTGGCGCCCGGGACGGGACAGACGGAAGACCTCAAGAGGCAGATGGCGGCCGATGCGATCTTCGTCTCGCTCGACGCCTGTGTCGACCAGGTGAATGCGTGGGTCCACCTCCCTGCATTGCCCGGTGAAGCGCCGCCGGTCCTTCCTGACGCCGAGCAGGCTCAGATTGCGGCGCTGCATGACCTGGGTCTGGCCTCGGCAAAGAGCCGTCAGTTCGACGAGGTGTCCCGGAAAGTCGCGCAGGCGTTCGACGTCCCGATTGCCCTTGTTTCCTTCGTGGACGAGGTGCAGCATCCCCAGCCGGACGCGGCAAGCCTGCCCCAGGACACTCAGGCCGCGCAGCGGGCTGCTCACGAGGAATCGCTCGACGCGCACGTGATCACGGCGAACGAGGTGCTGGTGTCCGAGGACGTCACGGAGGATCCGCGCTTTGCCGACGATCCGCTAGTGCTGGAGAAGGGCATCCGCTTCTACGCCGGGGCTCCGCTACGGACCTCGGCGGGGCTGGTGATCGGCACCCTGTGCGTCATCGACATGCGGCCCCGCGAGTTCCAGGAGCCGGATTGCCGGCGCCTCCAGGTCATGGCCGACGAACTGATGAGCCAGATCGAGCGTCGCTCTGTGGAACAGATGGGCAGCCCCCAAGCCGACCTCGTCACCCAACCCCCCACCGTCATCTCGTGACCACCGTCGTCACGCCTCCCCCGTTGTCACACCTCCCCCATCGTCACAGGGCTTGTCCCGGTGGTCTCGATCGGTGAGGCGCGGCGCTTCACACAATCGGGATGGCCGGGACAAGCCCGGCCATGACGGGGAAGGGAGAGGCACATCCCTCCTCGTGTCATCACCAGCCTCGTGCCGGTGATCCCGACTTTCGCCCGAGCGAGCCAAATCCGGTTCAACGGCGCCGCCGGCCGAGTGGTCGACAACATGCACCAACTCGTCAACAGGCTTGCACATCCGAGCCGCCTCATGGTCTGTCTGATCGTCGAGCGTCCGGGTTGCCGGCGCACTGCCGTGGGAGTCACGATAGCCGAGGAGGTTGAGCCTGAACGTGCGAGGGTGCGGAAGGCGGCAAGGTCCGTCGGATTGCTCAACGAGTCGACTGGAACATGAATGCGTTGGTGGATCGTCCGGTGAGCCCTCGCCGGTAGAGAGCCTCTATTAAGAGGGCTTCTTCGGCTTCCTGAGGTCACATCTCGGTGGAACGATCATTTGGCTTATGAAGAGACGGAGCGCCTTGCGCACGGCGACGGGAGGCGGTTCGGACGGATGCCACTCCGGGAAATGACCATCGATGGCCATGCGGGCCAATCCATAGACATAGGCGCGGGCAGCCAGAACGAGATAGTCCAGATCAACATCCAGGGCAAGCCGCCACTGATGTTGGACTCGGGTCAACAACTCAACCATTGTCTCACGAATAGCTCTGTTCTGGTCACGCAGACTGGGGGACGCTTCGAAGTCAATCACGGTACGGGAACTGATGATCTGAAAGTGGGTGGGATTGGCCAGCGCCCATTCGAGATAGCCCTGACCGATCGCTTCGAACGCGGCTACGGGATCAGCGCTATCGACTTCCGACGCGGCTCTGGCGACTGATCGTGTAAGCCGATCCATCGCCTGTTCGGCGACAGCCGTCAGGAGCGCCGTTTTTGATCGGAAGTGCCGGAACGGCGCTCCTGGCGAAACGCCTGCACGCTTTGCCACCTCGCGCACGGACAGTTGCTCGACCCCGCGCTCCTCGATGAGTTCGACAGTCGCCGCAATGAGCGCCTCGACCAGGTTGCCATGATGATAGGGCTTGGGCTGGTCGCCTGCCTTCGTGACGGATTTTTCGGCCATTTCTGACTGATAGCACGCTTCAATGTAATCAGCGATTATTTTGTTGACCCAGTCTCTGTTGCATGTAATCACTGATTACACCCTCGATGGAGATCCACATGCTTCGTTCCGCCTTGTTGACCAGTCTCGCTCTCCTGGCATCGCCGATCGGGTTGGCTTACGCCGAAGACCGCCCCATCCTGGAGATCGTTTGGCCGCAGCCCGGTTCGGCTGTCGAGCTTGGGAATGATCCTGAGAAGGCGACAGGCATAGTGGTGAAGAGCAACTTCACACTGCTCCCCGCAGGTCAGTGCGGCGCGAACCGCCAATGCGGCCATGTGCATATGAAGATCGATCCGGACGGCGACACCTGCAACATCCCGGGTAAGCCATACAACAGCATGAACAGCGACTTCGGAGGCGACCTCATCAAGGCTCGCTTCGGCCATTGCCCGAAGGCTACGGGCCAACACGTAATCGGCGTCCTCCTCGCCGATGATCACCACAGGCCCGTTCTCGTGGACGGCAAGCCGGTGACCGCCTTGGTGACCGTCACGACGAAGTAAGCAATCTGACGCCCTGTCGGAAGGAGCGACGTCGTTGTGGATCTGGTCCAGCACTCTGCATGGCGAAGTCGATCTCGCCCCAATCACTCCCCTGTCTAATTTCTGGAAGCAGCCGCAGGCTCGGACGAAAGGAAATCCGATGACCATTGTGCTGGATGAAGATCCCCGGGATACGACTGTCCTGGTGACAGGCATCAGCGGATTCCTCGCTGGCCACATCGCTTTGAAACTGCTTGAACAAGGGTATCGGGTGCGAGGAAGCCTGCGGCGCATCGATAGGAGCGATGCGATACGCGACGAACTTGGATCCCACAGTCATGGGGATGTTACGGAGAACCTCAGCTTTGTGCAGGCCGATCTCGACAGCGATGATGGCTGGGCTGCCGCTGTCGAGAATTGCCGATATGTCATTCACACGGCGTCACCCTTTCCCCCCGGCTTTCCCGAGAACGAGCGTGAGCTGATCCGCACAGCCCACGATGGTGCGTTGCGCGTGCTCCGCGCGGCACACCAAGCGCGGGTCGAGCGTGTCGTCATGACGTCATCGGTGGCGGCCACGAACCATGGCGACGGCCAGGCACCTTACACCGAGGATAATTGGACCGACCCGGATAGCCCCCGTGCGACTCCCTATTACAAGTCGAAGACGCTCACCGAGCAGACTGCTTGGGCCTTTGCACGAGAAGTCGGGCTCGACCTCGCCGTCATCAATCCGAGCGTGATCCTTGGGCCTTTGCTCGGCACGAAGATTGGGACGTCCGTGGGCTTGATCCATCACCTGATGTCCGGACACTTCGAGGGCATTCCACGCTTTGGCTTTTCCGTCGTGGATGTGCGCGATGCTGCGGATGCCCACATTCGGGCGATGACGAATCCAGCCGCTGGCGGGCAACGCTTCATTGTCGGAGGCGGGTTCTTCTGGCTCAAGGACTTGGTGGCCGTTCTTGCGCGCTCCTTTCCCGACCATGGTTCCCGGTTACCGACCCGTGAAGTTCCCGATGACGTCGTCAGAGACATGGCGAAGTTCGATCCCAATGCACGAACGATCGTTCATGAACTCGGTCGGGATCTGAGCGTCAGCGCAGCAAAAGCAAGGCGTATCCTGAACTGGAGCTCACGGCCGGACAAGGAGTGTATCCGGGCCAGCGCACAAAGCCTCATCGACCTGGGGTTGGTATCTGTCGAGAGGCCGAACCAGCACGCTTGACCCGCCGCCTCCAGCAGAGACCTATCGATCTATTTCCCAGAATGGAGAACACCCATGACAATCCCCACCACCGGCGCGTTCTCACCGGCCAATGAGGCCGAATTCCTGCGGGAAACGGAACGTGCCAGGCTTCGCGCCCTGGTCAGCGCTGATATTGATCGGGCACAACACTTTCATGCCCCAGACTTCCAGCTGATAACGCCGATCGGCGTGGCTCTTTCAAAGCAGGACTATATGGGCGCCATCGCCTCCGGGCAGCTCAAGTACTTGGCATGGCAGCCAGGCGATATCGCCGTGCGGCTCTATGAGGGGGGCGCGGTTCTTCGGTACAGCGCTCAGCTTGAGGTTGTCTTCGGCGGGCACAAAGTTCCCCTCAGAGACTACTGGCACACCGACACTTATGAGCATCGTGATGGACATTGGATGGTCGTCTGGTCGCAAGCCACGGCCATTCGATAGGCAAAGTCCGTCGACCTCCTCAATCAGGGCATGATCCCCCTCGATTCACGATGCCGCTTAGGACGAAGGTAGTCGTCCTAAGCGGCATCGCAATGTCTCTGCGTCTGCTAAGGGCAAGGCACTCCGCCGGCGGTCGACGGCCAGCCTGCCGATCCATTCCCATCTGCCGGATCAACGTCTCCTGTGGGTCAAGGAGTAACGTTGGGCGGACCAATTGAAGGTCCGCTCGTCGTGCCTTTGCAGAAGTTCGGCCTACTTCCGGAACGTGCCAATAAGCGACATTCGCACTATGGCAGGCGCCCACATACATGATCAGGATGGCCCGGAAATCGTTGACGTTCGTTCTGGTCGGACCCGTAACGAACAGGTCGTTCACGGCATTGAACGCGGTCCAGGCGTCGTTTCTTGCGAGAAGGTGATGCGCCTCGAGACCGCGTGCCGCCAACCGGGTGACAGCCGACCCATCCTTGAATGCGCCGGCATTGTCTTCGGAACCGTCGATTCCATCGGTATCGGCGGCCAGGGCGAAGAGGCCGCCCCTTCCGGCGATCTCGATCGCGAGGGCAAGAAGGAACTCCGTATTCCGCCCTCCCTTTCCATCCCCGGATCGTAACGGTGCATTCCCCACCCGACAGCAGGACCATGGGCCTCTCGGACGGTCCACCCTTGCGGAGGATATCGTCGACAGTTGCCACATGCGCCTTGGCGACTTCCCGCGCCTCGCCCTCGATGGCGTCTCCGAGGACGACTACCCGCACCCCCAGTTTTTGCGCCCGCGCCGCAGCCGCCGCAAGGGAGGCCGCCGCAGACACGATGACCTTGACCTCATTGCTGGCGAAGCACGGATGGTCCGGATCAGCATCCGTCCCGTTCCGGCGCTTCAGGAAGTCCATCACCCGCGCAGGCAGGCGGAGGCGATGCCGCTCAATGATCCGGAGGGCCTCCGCGGGCAATGCCCGGTTGGCAACCGTCGGACCGGAGGCAACCAGCCCTGGGTCGTCGCCCGGGATATCCGATACGATGAGGGTAACGACTTTCGCGGGGTAGGCTGCAAGCGCCAGGCGTCCTCCCTTGATCGCCGAGAGCTGGGTGCGCACGACGTTCATCGCGGAGATGGGTGCGCCTGACGCCAGAAGCACCTCCGCAACCGCGATCTCGTCGTCCAGGGTCAGACCGTCCTGAGGCAATGCCAACAGCGAGGATCCGCCGCCCGAGATCAACGCGACGACAAGGTCGTCCTCGCTCAAGCCCGAGACGGTTTCCATGAGACGACGGGACGCCATCAGGCTCGCGACATCCGGAACGGGATGACTGGCCTCGATGATCTCGATCCTGTTGCAAGGAGCATGTGATCCGCGCCTGGTGACCACGATACCTTCAAGGGGATCGTCCCAAAGCGCCTCGAAGGCTCGGGCCATCTCGGCGGATGCTTTGCCGGCCCCGATGACGATCGTTCGCCCCTTTGGCCTTGCCGGAAGATTGGCCCTGATCGCCTCGTATGGATCCGCGGCGGTCACGGCTGCGGCGAACAGGGACGTCAGAAAGGTCTTGGGATCGTGATCGACGGCCATCGATCAGGCCGCGACCATGTTCGTCGGCTGTCCACGTTCGAAGGCTTCGATGTTGTCGACCAGTTGGTCGGCAAGACCCTGGACAGCTTCGTGGCTAGCCCAGGCGACGTGCGGGGTGAGAATGAAGTTCGGAAGGTCGAGCAGCCGCATCAGCGGATGGTCGGGCGGCGGTGGTTCGGTCGTGACCACGTCGAATCCTGCCCCACTGACCTGCCTCTCCCGCAACGCACGCTCGAGGGCGATCTCATCGACGAGCCCTCCGCGGGCCGTGTTGATCAGCAACGGACGACGGGCCATCATCGCGAACTCGTCGGTGGAGATCATGTTGCGGGTGGATGGCATCAGGGGAGAGTGAAGGGTGATCACGTCGCTCTCTCGCAAGACCTGCTCGAAGGGCGTGTAGAGCGGACCCATTCCGGTCGTGCCCTTGTAGTCCGAGAAGAGCACCTTCATGCCAAAGGCATGGCCAAGATCGGCCACGGCACGTCCCAGAACCCCGTCCCCGATGATGCCGAGGGTCGAGCCGGCAAGGTCGCGAATTGGGTAATCGAAGTAGCAGAACTGGCCGGTCTCCTGCCAACGCCCGGCGCGGACGGAATCATGGTAGGCGACCAGGCTGCGGCGCAGCGCGAGGATCAGCGCAAACGTATGCTCCGGCACAGTATTGACGGCATAGTTACGGATGTTCGTGACGCCGATCCTGCGTTCGGCACAGGCGGCGACGTCGACCACGTCCGTGCCCGTTGCGGCGATGGCAACGAGCCGGAGGTTCCTCGCGTCTCCGATCGCCTCGCGGCGAACGGGGACCTTGTTGGTGATGACGATGTCGGCGTCGCGGATACGTTCCGCCACCTCTTCCGGCTTGGTCCGGGCGATCGCGACGAGTTCATGGGGAAACGAGAACGCCCGCAAGGTGATGTCCTCAGGCAGGGTGTCGCGGTCGAGCACGACGATGCGCGCGGTCTTCTTGAGACTCTCGGACATGGGTAATGGACCTGTTCGTGATCGAGGGACAGGGTGCGCATGCCGCGGTCCCTGTCCCGTTGTTTTATTCAGGGGGCCTCAGGCCTCTTCCTCCTGGAACGCCACTTCGCGGGTCTTGCGGAAGGATGGCAGGACCATCAGGATGAACATCGCGGCGGTCGCCAGCAGCAGGACGAGGCTGATCGGCCGTTCGAAGAACACGCTCGGGCTTCCGTGAGAGATCACTAGGGCGCGACGGATGTTCGTTTCCAGCAGCGGACCGAGAACAAAGCCGAGCAGCAAGGGGCCCGGTTCGCATTTCGCTTTGCGGAACAGGTATCCGAGCAGCCCAAAACCTGCGGCGAGCACCACGTCGAAGATCCGGTTGTTGATGCTGTAGACTCCGACGCAGCAGAACAACAGGATGGCCGGGTACAGGAGACGGTAAGGTACTGTCAGCAGCTTCACCCAGACGCCGATCAGCGGCAGGTTGATGACGACCAGCATCAGGTTGCCGACCCACATGCTCGCCACGAGGCCCCAGAAGATCTCCGGCTGGGATTGCAGAACAGTTGGCCCAGGCGTGATCCCATGGATGATGAACGCGCTCAGCATCATAGCCATCATGTTGTTGGATGGGATGCCGAGCGTGAGCAGCGGTATGAATGACGATTGTGCGCCGGCATTGTTGGCGGCTTCAGGCCCCGCCACGCCCTGGACGGCTCCGGTCCCGAACTCCTCAGGATGTTTCGCAACCTTCTTTTCCAGGGAGTAGGCGCAGAATGACGCGAGCGTCGCACCGCCACCCGGCAAGATTCCGAGAAACGTCCCGATACCCGTCCCCCGCAGGACGGCCGGCCAAGCCTTCCGGAAGTCCTCCCGCGTGGGCCACAGGCGGCTGAGCTTGCTGACAAGGACGCCTCGTGCTTCCACGTTTTCCAGGTTCTCGATGATCTCGGTGAAGCCGAAAACGCCAATTGCGATCACGACGAAGTCGATGCCGTCGAAGAGTTCGATCGCATTGAACGTCAAGCGTTCCTCGCCAGATGCCGCGTCGATGCCGACCATACCGAGCACCAAGCCGAGTAGGATCATGCCGATCGCCTTCAGGACGGGCCCTCTGGCAAGGACGGTGGCGGCCAACAGGCCGAAGAGCATCAGTGACACATACTCGGCAGGGCCGAACGAGAGCGCGAATGACGAGAGCGTCGGGCCTGCAATCGCGAGGCCGAACGTCGATACGGTTCCGGCAAAGAATGATCCGAGCGCCGCGATGGCAAGCGCTGATCCGGCTTTGCCTTTCTGCGCCATCTTGTAACCGTCAATCGCGGTCACCACCGATGATGCCTCACCGGGGAGATTGACCAGAATGGCGGTTGTCGATCCGCCGTACTGCGCCCCGTAGTAGATGCCGGCGAGCATGATGATGCCGGCCAATGGGGGCAGGTAGAAGGTGATCGGCAGGAGAACGGCAATCGTCGCGGTCGGGCCGATGCCCGGCAACACACCGATCAGCGTCCCGAGAAGGGCTCCCAGCAGGCAGAAGCCCAGGTTCATCGGAGTCAGCGCTTCGCCGAACCCGAGCGCGAGCAGGTGGAGGAATTCCATGGTTCACTCCTCAGAAGGGCCAGATGGGCATCTGGACGCCGAGACCGACGATAAAGACCAGCGCGCCGAAGGCGGTCAGCCCGGCGGTGAGCAGGATCACCTCACGCCATTTGGACTCGCGATCCGCGAGGCTTCCGACCACCAGCAGCCAGACGGACGCGGCCACGAAGCCGAAGTACTCGGCAATGAAGGCAAAGCCGACGACCGACAGCAGGATGATCAACAGGGGACGGAGCTTCGGTGCCACGATGTCCTCTCGGGCTCGGAAGAATCCGATTCCGCCGACGACTAGGCCGACGAGGATCAGGAGCGAGCAGACGATCCTTGGCAGATAGCCTGGGCCCATGGCGGCGGCCGTTCCCATGGTCAGGTCGCGCCCGGCCCAGAGGCCGAGCGCACCGATGCCCACGAACATGATGGCCGTCAGGAGGTCCGGGCGATCGCCCGTCCCCCCAGCCTTGCGCGGATCCGCCATCACTTCTGTTCCTTGGCCAACTTCCAGATTTCCCCAAGCCGCTCCGCCCTTGCAGGGAGCTCCTTGTTCCACTCTTCCGACGAGCGATAGGAAAGTGCGAGGGACTGCTGCTTGGCCTGAGCCTGGAATTCCGGATTGTCGAGAGCCTTCTTGACAGCCTCCGAGTACTTCGTCCTGATCGCTTCAGGAACCTCGCAGTTCATTGCGATGCCGCGCTCCGAGCTCATGAGGACATCATAGCCCTGCTCCTTGGCCGTTGGCAGGTCGGGAGCGATGACGGACCGCTGGTCGGCAAACTGGCCGAGTGCCTTGAAGGCGGAATGTTCGCCACCGACGAACTCCCCGACGTTGATCCCCATGGCCATGATGTGCCCGCCGAGCAGTGCCGTCCTCGCCTCGTTCGCGCCGTTGAACGTTACCGGGGTCAGATCGACACCAGCCGATTTTTCCAGTTGCAGCAGGGCGAGATGTTCGTCCGTTCCGAGGCCGGTCGTGCCAACGCTGACCTTACCTGGGTTGGCTTTGGCGTATGCGACCAAGTCCTTGAGCGATTTGAATTCGGAATTCGCCTGCACGATAAATGCGCCAGGGTCCTCGACGATGCGGGCAACAGGGCAGATTTTCTTAGGATCGAAGCGAACTTTTCGGTCCATCTGCATCGTCAGGTAGCCCGGGGTGTTGAGAGAGGACAACGTGTAGCCGTCGGGCTTCGCCTGCGTCATCGCGGTGTACGCGATTTCACCGGACGCGCCGGGTCGGTTCAGGATGGTGATCTTCGCGCCGAGCTCCTTCTCGATGTAGGGCGCGAGGGTCCTGTTCATCACGTCCGTGCCGCCGCCTGGGGCGAAGGCAACGATCATTTCGATCGGCCGGTCCGTCGGCCACTCGGCATGAGCGGCTCCGATGCCGACCAGCATCGACGTGGCAAGTGCGGTATTCCGGATCAGGTGCTTCATTCGTTCCTCCCATGGACAGCGGTCACCGTGACCGCTCAAACGTTTCGGAGTTCCCCTCCGAACTCATTCAGGTTCCACCGCGTAACCGATGGTGACTTGGACTTCCTCGGCACTCACCCATGGGCGAGTGCCGAACACCCGCTCATGCGGGCCGATACCGTGGCAGCCTTATTACGGCAATTCGCAGCCCATCTTGGCGAGCGTTTCGTTGAACCAGGTCGGCTTGTGCGTGCCTGCCTTGATGGCGTCCATCTGCTTGTTCTCGGCGGCGTGCTTGGCAACCGTCTTTTCGTAGACGTCAGCCACGTCGTCGATCGGCACGACCACCACGCCGTCGGCATCCCCGAGGACTAGGTCGCCGGGCATGATGACCATTCCGCCGATGGCGATCGGGCAGTTCACCTCGCCGGGACCGTTCTTGTACGGTCCGCGATGGGTCACTCCGATGGCGAATGACGGAACGTTCATTTCCAGAAAGGCATCCGCGTCGCGGATGGCGCCGTTGAGGACGAAGCCGACGATGCCGCGCCTGCGTGCATAGTCGAGCATCATCTCGCCCATCAGGGCGTGGGTCACCTCACCGCCGGCATCCATGACGATGACGTCACCCTGCTCGGCCATGTCCATGGCCTTGTGCAGCATCAGGTTGTCGCCGGGCGGCGCCTTCACCGTCAGTGCGCGGCCGGCGAGCTTGCCCTCTCGGTGCATCGGGCGGAGCTGCGCGCCGGCGGCGTACATGCGGTACATGCTGTCGCTGACATTCGCGACGGGCAACTCCTTGAACTTCTCGACCCATTCCTGGTCGACGGCGCGCTCCCGGTTCCGAACCCTAAATCCTATGCTCAACGTCTTCTCCTCATGGTTTTCGGTACTGGATGTCGAATATGAAATTCGCTCAGGTCGATGCCTTCGCGAGGGCCCGGTAGTTCACGATCCTCTCCCGACCCGGATCGCGGCCTTGGATGACGGCCAGGATCCCCTCGACCGCGTCGACTCCGACCCGGACGTTGGCCTGCTTTGTCACGCCGCCGACGTGCGGGGTCACGACGATCTGCTGCCGTCCCAAGAAGGGATGATCAGGAGCGGGAGGTTCGGTTGCGAACGTGTCGAGGCCGGCGCCCGCGATGTGGCCGCTGTCGATGGCCCTGACCAGGGCGTCCTCGTCGATCAGTCCGCCGCGGGCCGTGTTGACGACGTAGGATCCAGGCTTCATCAGGCCGATCGCATTGTCGTCGAGTAGGTTTCGCGTCTCAGGCGTCAGGGGACAGTGCAGGCTGACGATGTCGGACGCGGCGAGAAGGTCCTCGACGGCAGCGTCCCGGGTGACGCCGGCATTGGCGAAGGTCGCGTCATCGGCAAAGGGGTCGAAGGCGCGGACATGGATTCCGAGGGCTTTCGCATAGACGGCCGTGTGCCTCGCGATGGCCCCGAAGCCGACCAGGCCCATGGTCAGACCCGCGACCTCCACGCCCGAGAACCCGGCTTTTTCCCAACGGCCGGCGCGCAAACCGCTGTCGAGCGGTACGATGCGCTTGACGGTGGTCAGCACGAGGGTAATCGCATGCTCGGCGACGGAACGGGCGTTTGCACCGGTTGCTACGACAACAGGGATGTCACGACGGGTCGCGGCATCGACGTCAATGTTGTCCACCCCGACACCGTGCTTGGAAAGGACGCGCAGCGATGGTGCGGCGTCAATCGCGGATGCCCCGAAGCGTCCCATCCGGACCACGACCCCGACCGGGTCGACCTCGGCAACGATCCGGACCAGGTCCTCCTCGTTCGTATAGGGAGGGACATAAGCTACACTGTAGCCATTGTCGGCGATGAGCTTGACGGCTTGCTCGTTGATGGCGGGGCCAGTGACCAGGATATTGCGGCTGTCCATGCGTTCCTCGCGGTCGGGATGAGCGAGGACTAGGTGCGAGATATCGCACCTTGGATCACATCCTCCCATTTCCCGAAGCTTTTTTGCTCGGTGTTTCGTTGGCGACGATTCGTAACATAAGGATTTCTTGAAAAAAGCGAATAATTCTGGCAAACATGAACAGATTTTCTTAATAAGCGCCGGCCAAGGTTCGATGGACATCCGCCAACTGAAGACATTCATCGCGATTGCCGAGCACGGAACGTTTGCCAAGGCGGCGGATACCGTCGGGCTGACACCCTCCGCAGTCAGCCAACAGATCCAGGCCCTGGAGATCGAGGTCCAGGCCGAGTTGTTCGACCGCTCGACTCGGCCGATGACGCTCAACAGTCACGGGCTTCAAATGCTCGACGCCGCGCGCAACCTCGTCCGGTCCGCCGATGACGTGATCGACGCCATATCCGGAAAGGCGATCACGGGCACCTTCACGATCGGCTCCATTCGGTCCAGTGTCCTGTCCTTGTTGCCCCGGGCGATCGTCGCGCTGAAGGCGGACTATCCCGATCTCAAGATCAAGCTTCATGTCGCCAACAGCGACGGACTCCTGAACGATGTCGTGTCGGGGCGGCTTGATTCGGCGATGGTCGCGGAGCACTCCGGAGTTCCCGCAGCGCTGAGATGGAGCCCATTCATCAACGAGCCCTTGTTTGCGATCGCACCGCCCGGCACGCCGCAAATGTCTGCAACGGAAATGCTCTCGACCCTCCCATATGTGAGGTTCAACAGCAGGTTTCGTCTTACTCAACTGATCGATACCGAATTGGCAAGGAGTGGCATCGTTACGAACTTGATCGCGGAGACCGACACCATGACCGCTGTCGTCGCATGTGTAGTCAACGGCCTTGGTGCATCCGTCGCCCCTTACAGCGCCCTGAAGGAGGCCCTTGGCGAGGTCGTGTCAGCTCCGTTCGGGAATCCGCAGGTCCATCGTCAGATCGGTTTGATCGAACGCCGCACGAGCACGCGAACGATCGTGATCGACCGGCTGCACCAGCATCTCGTGAGTTTCAGTGGCGAGTACGGTGTGGCGCGCTGAGACACGCCCTACGAAGCCGATCCCGCACCGATCGCGGACGACCACATCTTTGGGGCGATGCTGTCGAGTGTTACCGTGGCGCCGGCCGTCGAAGCCTCTCTCAAGACTTGGACACATCTACGCCTCTGATCCTGAGAAGCCGCTCCGGACCCAGTTCACCGAGCGAGTTGATCCCGAGAAGGCCCATGTTCCGGCTGATCTCGGTCGAAAGAATGTTGATGGCATGGCTGACACCGTGTTCGCCTCCGATTGCGGCCGCGTAGACGAACGGACGGCCGACGAAGACGAATGCAGCGCCAAGGGCGATGGCCTTCAGCACGTCGGAACCTCGCCGGACGCCGCCGTCCATCATGACGGGGATCGAAGTCCCCACGGCATCCGCAATGGCGGGTAGGACGCGGAGGGGCGAGACTGTCCCATCGAGCTGCCGGCCACCGTGGTTCGACACGATGATCCCCTCGACACCGCTGTCCCGGGCGATGCAGGCATCCTCCTTGGCCATAATGCCCTTGACGACCAGGCGTCCCTTCCAGCGTTCCCGGATCAGTTCCAGATGACGCCAGTTCAGATGATCCTTGGCTCCGAAGTCCCGCATCACGCTTCTGGCCAGGATCGGCGCTCCGCGTGTGGCGTAGGAATTCTCGAAGTGGGGCATGCCGTGCTTCAGCAACGTTCGCAGGAACGTGTTCAGCGTCCAGTTCGACCGTATCATGCCGTCCCAGGCCAGGCGGAGACTGGGCCGGAGAGGTGTCGAGAAGCCGCTCCGGACGTTGTTCTCGCGATTGGCCAGAACGGCCGTGTCGACGGTCAGCACGAGCGTCCCGAAGCCTGCCCGCTCCACCCGTTCCAACAATCCGAGGATCCTGTCAGGTTCGCCTGGCAGATAGGCCTGGAACCAAGCCGCAGGGTTCACCTCGGCGACTTCCTCCAACCGGATGAGCGAAGACCCACTCATCATCATCGGAATGTTAGCTTGCCCGGCCGCTCGCGCCAGGACCAGATCGCCTCGGTAGGCGGATAAGGCACTGATTCCCATAGGAGCGATCCCGAACGGGGCCGCGTATGTCCTGCCGAGCAGTTCAACTGCCTGAGTACGCCTCGATACATCGACGAGCACCCGCGGGACGAAGCCAAACTCCTCAAAGACCAATCGGTTGTCGCGGAGGGAGGCGTTGGTCTCGGCAGCCCCTGACACGTACCCGAAGATCGGCCGAGGCAGGTGGCGGCGCGCCGCAATCTCGAAGTCATCAAGTGCGAGGATCCGACGGAGGCGCCGCGGCAGAGCGGCAGGAGGTGTTTGCACGATATCCTTAACCGGCGTCGATTCCAGATCCGTCGTGGAGCGCTCCATGCCGCGCGGCGTGTCAGGACTACTCATGAGACTCTTCTCTCCGGTTGCCAATGAATAAGCCGTGCGCCTTGCCGCTGTGACCCGTCGCGTACCCTGCGCCCCGACCATCCCGGATCTCGTTCATAGACCGAGGCTCTTGAGGATCAGCTTGCGCCGGGAATAAACGATCCCGCTGAAGGCGAAGGTCACGGCTGCGCCTGCGACCAGGGGACCACGCAGCCCCGTTAGGTCCGACAAGGCTCCGATTACCAAGGCACCAAGGGCCGGTGCCCCCCGAAAGATCATGCTGTGCAGAGCAAGCATCCTACCCCGCAGGTGATCGGGCACAGCAAGCTGAATCACGGTCTGACTGGCGATCCCGCTCAAGACCATGCCGAAGCCCACGACGAACAGGGCGACGAGTCCCAGCAGTTCCTGACGTACGACCGACGCGACGAACAATGCCGCGCCCATTAGGAGGCCATTGGACAGCGCCATTTTGGCCAGGGCCGCAGGATCGGCCTGCCGGCTCAGCCAGAGTGCCCCGACCAGGGCGCCGAGGCCGATCACGGATGTCATGAAGGCAAACTTACTGGCGTCAGGGCCGAACAGGGCCGCGTAGCTCGGCATGAGTTCGAGAATGGGGCGTATGCAAAGCGAGACGACCGTCAGCGTAAGAAACATGGCGCCGAGGCCGACATGCCCGGCGGCATAGCGCCAACCTTCGACGACTGACGTGATCAATCCGCCATTGGCGGGCCGGGTGGCTTCGGCGGAAACTAGACGTATCCTGGCAAGCGTCCAGGAGAAGACTGCGAACGTCCCGAGATTGATCGCGAAAGCCAGTGTGAGGCTGCCCTTCGCAATCACGAGGCCCGCGATGGCGGGACCGACGAAGCGGGCAACGTTGAACGCGACAGAGTTGATCGCGACCGCACTGATCAGGTTCGGGCGCTCGACGAGACTGGGGAGAAGCGCCATCCGAAAGGGCTGGTTGAAGGCCGTGATGACTCCGCCGACCAGTGCCAGTACCAACACGAGGCCCGGGTTGAGCAGGCCGAGGGCGCTGAGAATGGTGAGCAGTCCCGCATGCAGCATGAGCAAGGCCTGGCTGATCCGCGTGACCCGCAGTCGCTCGGACCGGTCGGCCATCGCGCCAGCCAAGGGGGTCACGACGACCATCGGAAACAGGTCGGCGAAAGCGACCGCCCCCAGCCATGCCCCTGAGCCCGTCAGTTCCCAGACGAGCCAGCCGAGTGCAACCCGCTGAACCCAGGTTCCGACGAGCGAGAAGACGTTGCCGATGGTGAAATTGCGATAATTGGCCTCGGACAAGGCCGCGCGTACGCCATGCCACCCCTTTTGCATGGTTATGCGGCCCATGCACAGGGACAAGGTGTTTCCGGAACCTTCAGCACGGCTTCCTCTCTTTATGATTGCTGCTGACTGGGCTCAGTCAGCGCGGACGCGGGGAGACGTGCTTGGCCTGTGGGTCGAAGCCTGGCTTAAGGGCGTTCCGCCGAGTTGTCGTGTAAGTTCGGTGGAGATGGACCTCAGCAACTCAAGATGGTGGGCGACAGCCTCTTCATCGAAACGGCTTGTCGGGCCTGCCACGCCAATAACCCCGGCGACCTGCTGGCCATAGCTGAATACGGGGCAGGCAATGGCGGCTACTTGCGGATCGCGCTCGCCAAACGTGATATGGAACAAGTCACGGCGGATTTGATCATATGGCTCTCCGGGCTCGCCACAGAAGGCAAGAAGCACGCGTCCTGGCGCACCGCGGTCAAGGGGTAGCAGATCACCGGTCCGGGCGTGGTGCCCGATGGATTGCGGCGAATCCACGCGAAAGAGGCAGACCCGCATATCGCCTTCGCGAACGTTGAACGCCGCGCTTTCCCCGGTTTCCTGAGCCAGGCGACGCAGAGCTGGCTGGACATAATCCTCGATCCGGAAGCCGGCTTGGTAGAGCGTTCCCAGTAGGGCGAGCTTCGGTCCAAGGCGGAAGGTCGCGTCGTCGTTGCGCACGAGGTAGCCGGCTCTGGCAAGCGACCTCGTGAAACGGAGAACGGTCGGCTTCGACAGGTCGACCCGTCGTGCCAGTTCCGCCAAGCTCAAGGACCGGTCGTCAGGTGTGAAAGCATCGAGCACTGCTAAGGCACGCTCGACGGCAATCACCCCACCTTCCTCCCGCGCTTCGCTATCCAAGGCTTCCCTGGGCATGGACGTTTCACTCTATGTAACGATAATCCTCTCTATGAAATAGCCTCGAAGTGTGCCGCTGTCAAAGCACCACTTAAGGTGAGAGATTTTCGTGACGCGGCCGTCGTACTGCCACTCGGTGAGGAAGGTCTGGAGTGGATCAAACTGAGCTGTTAAGCGTGACCGTGTAGAGGTCTGCTGACCCCACGACTGCAGACGCTCCGTCTACTTCGGCTTGGTGCCAGGTGAGGCGTTAATCGAGATCACTCTGGTCGGGTGGCGCGCCGACGTCGCACTTCTTGCAGTTCAGGTCGTGGCCTAGCGCCCTATCTCGGCCCTCCTCGGTAATCACCCACGGACGAATGGTCCAGGGCGGATTATGGCGGACATGTTGGTTGTGGCCACATTCAAGTTCAGCAACCCAGTGCTGTTCTTCGTCAAGGTGAAACCCGACAATCCGTTTCTTCATGTTCCAGCAACACGTGTTCTCCCTCGCCACTTGCGCCCTCGCAGCGTGCAGATTAGCGGAGTGGATCATTCTCGAGCAGGATTGGCTGCCCATGCGGCGTGGCGTGTGCCGCGCGGTCCCAAGCATCTCGCCGTTCCGCTAGAGCCTCTTCACTTACAAAGCCCTTGTCCCTGACCAACTGCTCGATCGCAGAGAGCCAGTGCTGGTAGTAGGTCGAGCCATCATCACAGTCACCGGTCGCTTGGGCCCGTTTGATCGCAGCCGAGAGCGCGGCAGCCCACTCCGTCCAGGTAAACAGGCCCTGCTCGTAGAGAGCCAGCGTCATTGCGAAGGCTTGAGCCTCCCACGGTTCGCGAAAGACAGGCGCGCCATCATCCCCGCGAGGGATCGGCGCGACGTTCGCGGCCACACGGACCAAATCTTCATGCCGGCTCAAGGTAGCTCTCCCAGGCATCAATCGAGACACTGATGTTTGGATCCGCCTGCTCGCCCCACAGCTCCCGGCCGGAGAAGCAGATCGTGTAGAGCCATTGCGGCTGCTCACCTTGTCCGTGAGCATTCGCGTCCGGAAACACGTGGGTGCCATGCACCAGCTCGACAACGCCCGTCTTGCCGCGAGCGTAGCGCGGCAGGCGGGTGTGGCCCTGAGGGTGTATGTTGCGAGTGCGGACCCGGTCACCAATGGCAAAACGCGCGGGCTGCTCGATCGGGCGCTTTGCCGGGCCGCCGCGGGCCAGCACGGCCGGCACGTCCTCGGCCTTCAGTACGCGCTTGATCGGCGCTGGTTCCGCAAGAGACTGGCCACACGTCAGCTCCTCCCTGGAGACGAGCCCTGCCGCAACGACCAGCCTTTCAACACCCTTGGTCCAGATCTCGTAGTAGCTCGAGGTGAGATACTCGGCAGGCGGCAAGGACTCCCGGGCGTGCCGACTCATGTCGATGTTCCAGCTGCCGGTGGCTCCCATCGCTAGGGTCAAGCCAAAGGCCCGTCGCTCCCACTCGGCATGGAACCAAGGCTCGTTGTGCTCGATTGCGATCGGGCCGAAGCCCATCATGCCGCCAAGGTCCTGGGCGCCATTCATCGTATCGCCTCCGCTCGCCGGGCGAGCCCGGTGCCGATCATGGAGTCGCGGGTGACGAGTTCGGCCAGTGCCTCCTCGCTCATGCCCTCGCTGCCTTCGGGTCGCATCGGGATCACGAGGTACCGGACCTCAGCGGTCGAGTCCCAGACACGGATGCGGGTGGTCTGCGGCAGGTGCACGCCGAACTCGGCCAGAACCCCACGAGGGTCGAGCACAGCCCGGGAGCGGTACGGGGCAGACTTGTACCAGACCGGAGGAAGACCGAGCACCGGCCAGGGGTAGCAGGAGCACAGGGTGCATACGACCATGTTGTGCTGATCCAGGGTGTTCTCGACCGCCACCATATGCTCGCCTTGGCGGCCAACGAAGCCGAGGGACGCGATGGCAGCGGTCGCATCCGCCCGGAGCCATTCCCGGTAAGCCGGATCGGCCCACGCCTTGGCGACCACCTTGGCCCCGTTGCGCGGTCCGACCTTGACCTCGTAGGTCTCGACCAGCGCATCAATGGCGGCTGGATCGACATAGCCCTTCTCGACCAGGATGGACTCGAGTGCGCGCACCCGCAGCTCGATGTCCGAGAGATGGCTGTGGCCGTCATGATCGTGGTGATGCTCGTGCCCCATATGTACCGCCCTCGCCTCCTCGAATGAGTCGCCGCCATGCTAAATCGGGTGATGGGGGTGAGGCCAGCCTCGCGCGGCTGATCACCCTCTCGACAGTGGTCCTATGTCGAAAGTGATGAGCAGCCGAAGAGATCGTCTGGCTACCTATTGGCTACCTGGAAGAAAACGGCTCAAAGGGCAAATGCCGGCAACCCTTTGATGTTGTTGGTGAGCGCGCTGGGACTCGAACCCAGGACCCTCTGATTAAAAGTCAGAGCGTCTTGCGGCCGCTGAGTGATCTCAAGAGTGCGCCGCACTGGCGGAGGGATTCACACGTCGCCGGAAACGCCCCATGCTGGATGCTGGTGATTTGCCTTCGGACGGGTCCATATGCCCACGTCTTCTCAAAAGCCCCTACGCGCGCATCAGCAGGCTCTTGCAGGCCTTGTCGCTGCAATCGCACGCGAGGAAGCGACGGGAGTGACCGAGATCCTGGCGGCAGTGATGCCTGGCGGCGGCAAGTCCCTCCTCCCCGTGATTGCTGCGGCTCGCCTGATCGAGGCCGGCTACGCCGAGCGCATTTGCTGGGTTGTGCCCCGCGACAGCCTCCGCCTACAAGCCGAAGAGGCCTTTACCGACCCGGTCTGGCGAGCCGTGCTTGGCCACGGGCTCTCAGTTCGTGCAGCCGACAACGAATCAAACCCGAGCCGGGGCTTGGCTGGGTACATCACCACTTACCAGGCGATCGCGGCGGCACCGGATCTGCATCTGGCCGAACTCCGCCGCCATCGCACCCTGCTCGTGGTTGATGAGGTGCATCACCTGCCCACTCTGAGCGAGTATGAGCCAGTCGCTTCCGCAAGTACCGGCCGAGCCCCTTCCCTGAACGAAGATGCCTCAGCTTGGAGCCGGGCGCTGCTGCCGCTTCTGGAGTCCGCAGCCCTGCGCTTGCTTCTCTCGGGGACCCTGGAACGTGCGGATGGCCGGCGCATCCTGTGGCTGCCTTCTCGCACTGGACCCGACGCTGGCACGCAGGAGGTTGATCTGGAGGCTCCCGGCTGGGCGATCACCGGCTACTCACGAGCTCAGGCGGTAGCCGAGCGCGCGGTGCTCCCCATCACCTTTGGTGCCCTCGATGGTGAAGCCAGTTGGTTGCAGGCAGGGCGAACCGCGATGGACGACGTCCGGCTGGGCCCCCATCGCCTGTCCGACCCCTACCCGACCGAGACCACCCGCCCTGCCCTGTTCACCACTCTGCGGATCGGCTTTGCCAGGGAGTTGCTCCAGGAGGCCTTCAGGGCCACATGCAATCTCAGATCACGCCGGCGGGCTGAGCGGGGGCTGGCTGCCGATGAGGCCGTCCTGGGTCTCGGCAAGCTGCTCGTGGTAGCACCTGATCAGCATAGCGCCCAACGCTACTGTGAGATGCTGCGAAGCTGGATGCCACTCCGGTAGGCCGAGAGGGAGGTGCGATTGGCGATCTCGAATGAGCGTGGTGCACCCGAGGCGCTGGCCGCCTTTCGGCTGACACCGGAGCCGGCGATCCTGGTCACAGTGGCCATGGCCTATGAGGGGCTCGATGCGCCGGAGGTCGCGGTGGTGGCTGCCCTCACCCACATCCGCAGCCGCCCCTGGCTTGAACAGATGATCACCCGAGCCACGCGAGTGGATCCTCATGCTGGGTCCCTACGAGAGCCAACGCGCCCTCGTCTTCCACCCGGACGATCCGCTGTTTGTCCGCTTCCGCCACAGCATCGAGGCTGAGCAGGGGATGCTGGCCCGTCAACGCCAGCGCAATGCTGAGGCGGAGACACCATCTTGGCTCGCCGAGCATCTCGCGGCACACCGGGATGAAGGAGAGGGACGTGGAATTACGCCCTTGGAGAGCAATGCGTTGGGTCTACGCTTCGCAACGCTCAAGCCTGGCCCGGTCTTCAGAGAGGCCCGCCGAGAACAAAGAGCCGACCAAGCACACCTGATCGAGCCGCCATCCGCAACGGAAAGGCGGCTGCGGGCTCGCATCGGTGAGGCCGTTGCCGCTCAGGCAGTGGAGGACGAAGCCGGCCTGCAGGTGCCGCATGTTGGTGAGGGGCTCTACCATCGCTCCAATGCGGTGCTGAAGCGGGTGTTCGGCAACAAGGGACAAGGCCAGATGACCCTGCCTGAACTCGAGGCAGCTTTGACCTGGTTGGAGCGCAACCGCCTCAGTGATTACCTCCACCACTTGGAAGGCGATCCCCGTTATGCTTGGACAGCGGCTCGACGGCGCCGCTTGGTCTGGGACCAACTGTCCTCCCAATCCAGCTCTGAGGCTCAACGCTCGGCGTCGGCGAAGATCACCCCGAAGGGCAGTTCGCCCCCATAGGACATTCGATTACCGGCGTGGACTGGGCACAGATCAGCCGAAGACCCCGCCACATCATTCATGGGCATTCTCTGCCTAGCCGCTACACTTGATCGGATCAAGCGATGACACTCTCTAGAGCCGTTTCCACTGGCGTGGAATCACCTCTCGTCTTGGCTGTGCCGCATTGTTGACGGCGAATCGGATCCACTCCTCCGAAAAATGTTCTAGTGGTGATCAGCGTCGGACGGCTGATCAACGAGCCTCTTGATTTCAAACACCACTGCCGTCACAAAGGCGGACAGCAGGACAAAGCCCAGAACAGTGGTGAAAGTGCCTTCCTGGACTCCAGGATTCAATCCGATCAAGGGAACTGTCAGAAGAGCCGGGATGCCGAGAGTGATGGCAGCAAGAATGTAGATGGGGTTTGCTCGCTCATCAGTCTGCTGGTTCATCTGAATCCCACCCGCCATTCCCTCTTGGGTCCAGACCTTCACCCGTCCTGGGGCATTCCTCACTCGATCCGATGTCGCCTCAGCAGCCATGCGGGATGGGTCTTCATCATCTCCACCACTGTCCGCCTCGGGATCAGAGGCAATGAGGTGATGCTGAGTTGATTCCTGCCTCACGTTAGCTGGAATCTCTGCGCCTTCGCTAGTCTGTTGAGGTAGACCACCCGCGATGCCCTGATTGAGGCCTGTTGGACCATAATCATCCGCCAGTGCGACCGTCTGTACCGACTGCTCGTCCTCGACTCCGCTGTGTGGGCTTTGCTGATCCGACACGTTCTGGTTGCCTTTGGCGACAAAGCTCCGGTCTCTGGCGAGAGGATCGCCCCGTTTGGATCCTCCGCTTGGGACAGAACTGCCCTCTGGGCCTTCCATCGCTCCTCTGGCCAGTTCTGCGCTCATGGAGTCCGATACCGTGTCTACATTGCGCTTCGGAGCCACGCGCGGCTTGCGGTTGGAGGATTTCGGGGGTTGCGAACCAGCCACATCACCCGGCTGTCTGAGGCTGTCACGTTGGCGCGGGCGCTTCGGAGCTTTGCTCATATCGAAATCAAGGCCAGATACCTTGGCTTTTTGATGACAGTGATCCTGACGTCTCATGACGAAATGGCATTCAGCGTGAAGCTCGGATGCTCAAATTCAAAGTGCGTCCGCCCCTGCGTTCACCAGCAGTGCCTCTTCCTATAGAACCGGAAAATGACTAACCGGAACCCTGATCGTGCATCTTTGTTGGCCTGACGGACCATTAAAGAGGAGGTCACGTCGATGATTTGCCCGTTCTGCAAGGAAGAGGTCGATGCACCCTGCCGCAACACTGTTGAGGTACAACGACGAGCCGGCGAACATGTCGAGCGATGCGATCAGGCTCTACGGGATCTGAAAGGGGTCATACTTGGCTAACCGTGGCGGTTGGCGTATCGCCTCTTCTTGGTGAGTTTCTTCATCCCTTCGAGTATCTTGGCTGGGGCGATCACCTCCTTGTAGCGTTTGGTGTGCTTCTTGAACGAAGGTCGCGCGCGGGATTTGCCAGCCATGAGTGTATTCCTTTCTATCGTAAGCAGGTGCCTGCAATCGTAATGATGTAATGGTTCAAATTTAAGCCTTGCGCTGCTCAAGTCGCACGAGCTGCTCCACGAGCTCTGACAAGCGAGGCGGGAGGGAAACGTCGACTGGCCCACAGGCGATCCGCAGCCGTTCTCCCAACCAGTTGAGTTCACCGGAATCGAGAGACTGGTTCAGCACGGCATGAGTTGGGAAAGGAGACGTAGCCGTCGGAGCTTCAATCGGGTGCAGAGCCTGCATCGAAACACTTTCATTAGCGGCACGCAGTGCCGGTAAATGCCCCTATGTTCCCGCCCTTATCGGGTCTCTGTCGTGAAAAACAGCGGTCATTTGTGGCAATTGTGCGGACAGGGCGTCGCGCGATGGCTGCGGCAGAGCCGTCGTCCCGAGGATCAAACCAAGTTGCCGACCGCACGCTTGTCCGAAAGTGATGAAGCTTAACTGACGTTTGGGGTAGGGCTCGACGGATTGAGCTGGAATAGTCAGAGGCCCCCTGTTGAAGCCAGAGCAGGCCACGAGCATAATCCGCAGAGGCAACGCTCCTAGAGACCAATATGCCGGTCTTCTCGTCCATATCCCCTGTGGCCCTGAGTACCCAACCAAGGCAACGCTCGCGATCTTTGTCGCAGCGGCGGCAGTTGAGGCAGGTCATGAGATCCGCGCTTTCTTAGCAGGAAATGCAGTTCAACTGATGCGTGAGCAGGTTAGGAGCGCCCTGACTGGACTAGAGCATCGGACGCAAAAGCGGGAACCAGTTTTGCGTGAAACGATGCTTTGAAACAAACGCTCAAAGCATCGGGCGTGAGTTCGATGACACGTCCGATCCTTTAGGCGCCGGCGCGCTGAGCGAACACTACCTGAAGGTCATAGCGGGAGGCGGTCGCCTCTACCTCTCAGGTGGCTCGTGCGCCGCACGCGGTGTGACAGATGAAGACTTCGGAAGCGTTCCCTGTGAGGAGGAAGCCCCGCCAACTGTGGTTCGGCTTGTGAGGGAGTGCGACCGCAAATCGTCTGCTGACCAAGTCGGCAACAGGGGCCTGATCAAGAGGCGTCGATGACGTCACTCCTCACCGTTGGCTCGGCTGAGGTGCATGCCCATGATAGACAATGGAACGGGCAGCCTGTCCGCCATCCCAAACTGTGTCGAGAACGAGCGGAGCTATCAGTCGTAGAACGGGATGAAACGAATGTTGAGCGGTTGCATCTGCTGCGCTGCACATAGCATTTCCTGTCGCGTCGCCGTCTACTGTCGCAAAGGGATCGACGAGCTTCGGCTCTCCGGGGCTGACATCTAGACGAGCATTCGGCATGGGACCTCCTCTCCCGATCGGGTTTGAAGTCTTTGCAAAGAGGAGGAACTCTATGAAAAGCTATGTTTTCCTTTCTGCGCTCGGATTGGCTGTTCTCGCTCTGCCTGCCGCTGTTCAAGCACAGGGCATCATACGCGGCGCCGAGCAAGGAGCCGCCGTGGGCAATCGGGCTGCTGGTCCCGTTGGCGGAGCAGTCGGCGGTGCCGTTGGCGGCATGACGGGCGGCGTCGTCGGCGGGGTCAAGGGTGTCCTTGGAATTCCGCAGAACACCGGTAGCGTCCAGCGGCATCGCACATCTCATAAGAAACGGGCGGCTCACCACTGAGGCAGGCTGGTCCTCACCGGATCCACTTTTCCGCACGATGCCTTAGTCTGGATCAAACGAACGCAGTGCGTCGCAGGTTCCAGCAAAATGCTTCCAGCATCGGAGCGTCGTAGCTCAGGAGATTGCTGCTGTTCGTCGGGCTCGGCGTCCACGCTCAATGCCGGTGAACACGTCGCCAAAATTGGTTGAGCAAAAGGCCGGCTCTTCAACCGGCCTTTCTCTTGACTATGCCACGTCGTCGGCAACGGCATCGCCGGTATCGTTTGCCTGCAAATCGTGCATCAGGAGACCAGCGTTTTGGCGGATCTTGCTCTCGATGTCAGTCGCAATCTCGGGATTGTCTTTCAGGAAGGTCTTGGCGTTCTCGCGGCCCTGACCCAGCCGCTGGCTGTCATAAGAGAACCAGGCGCCGGACTTTTCCACCACGTTCGCCTTCACGCCAAGATCGATGAGCTCACCCATCTTGGAGATGCCTTCGCCGAACATGATGTCGAACTCGACTTGCTTGAACGGTGGCGCGACCTTGTTCTTGACCACTTTTACGCGCACTTGGTTGCCGATTGGCTCGTCGCGGTCCTTGAGAGTCGAGGTCCGGCGAATATCAAGCCGAACCGAGGCATAGAACTTCAGGGCGTTGCCGCCCGTGGTCGTCTCCGGCGAGCCGTACATGACGCCGATCTTCATGCGGATCTGGTTGATGAAGATCACCAGTGTGTTGGTGCGGTGGATCGAGCCAGTGAGCTTGCGCAGGGCTTGGCTCATCAGCCGGGCCTGGAGACCAGGACGGCTCTCGCCCATCTCACCTTCGATCTCCGCCTTCGGTGTGAGCGCAGCGACGGAGTCGATGATCACAACGTCGATCGCGCCAGAGCGGACCATGGTGTCAGCAATCTCAAGCGCCTGTTCGCCATTGTCCGGCTGGGAGACGATGAGATCGTCGAGATCGACCCCCAGCTTGCGGGCATAGCTCGGATCTAGGGCATGCTCGGCATCGATGAAGGCGCACACTCCACCCTTCTTCTGCGCCTCCGCAATCGCATGCAGGGTCAGAGTGGTCTTGCCGGAAGATTCTGGGCCGTAGATCTCGATGATCCGTCCCTTCGGCAGACCGCCCACACCAAGAGCAATATCCAAGCCAAGCGAGCCGGTGGAGATTGTCTCGACCTCAACCACCTGATCGCCGCCGAGACGCATGATGGCGCCCTTACCAAAGGCACGCTCGATCTGGGCGACCGCTGTCTCGATCGCCTTATTCTTATCCAAGCTCATAATGGCTCCGCACATCAAAATATCTGGATCGAACTGAGGCTATCCCGAACAGTGCGGAAAATCCAGAACAAAACGGGAACTGCGGTAACTTGTCAGCCTCTGCAGCTAAGCAGGAGCCTGTTACAGGGACAGCTGCGGATCCTCAGGCTGCTCGTTAGGGTTGAACGAAGTTCGGCTTGTTCTGATCTGACGCCATTTTTGGCAAAAGCGTCTGGAAGCTGGCGCTAGCCAAGGCTGTTAGCTAGGTCTTGTGTCAGACTATAGGTCTGTTTTCCCACATGACCTAGGTGCCGTGCAAGATGCCCTTCGGGTTGCCGATTATATCGAGATCGGCCTCGCATCCGGATTCGCCGTCTGGTAATTGGGTCGTCTCTCTTCCAGAAACCTCCTCGTGAGCCGATTTCTCTGTCTCTTGCCTTGCAGTCCATCATGATTAGACATGTGGTTATCGACGTCGAAACAGCACAATCTTACGATCATGTCATCGAAATCGCCGCTGTTGAAGTCATCGGCGGGGCTATCTCCCCGCGCTCGTTCGTCCGACGGGTCAAGCCCCGGTCATCCATGAGCCCCTTCTGCTACGCAGTGCATCGCATTTCATTGGCTGACTTGGAGGATGAGCCGTACTTTGAGCATGTGATTCACGACCTGATCGACTTCGTCGGCGCTGATACAATCATCGCCCACAACTATGCCTACGAGTACAACACCCTCAAACGGGAGTTCGAGCGCACAGGACAGCCGATCTATCCACGAGAGCGCTTTTATTGCACCATGGCTCTGGCCAAGCGATCCGGGCTTCCTGGCAAGCTCCGTCAGGCTTGCTCGCAGGCCGGCATCAGCATTGCTCACCTGCGTGCCGAGCACGATGCTTTGAACGATGCGCTGTTGGCAGCCCATCTGTTTCAGAAGCTCGGTCTCCCCGAGAACAAGAGTTAGCTTCGCCTCAAGAACTCCAAGCCTGGTGGTAGGTCGTGCTCCTGTCGCGCTGGCCTCATGGCTTTGATGGAGGAACTTGGTCTGGCTGGCACTTCATCAGTGATCCAGGCTGACCTCCCATCAGGCGTCTTCAACGGACACCCAGATTCAATATGGGTCATTGCGTCCTGCAGCCATTCGGCTTGCTGTGCGGCAGAGAACTGCGACAGGTAGCGCCGATCCCGCTCGTGAAAGGCAACCTCCAAGTTGCCGTTCTCCCTGTCGCTGACCTGGATCATTATTTGATCCAACAGCCTTTCCTCGAGGAGGTACCCATGCAGCTGGGCGGTTGTGATAGGACCGGTGACCGTGACCAACCGCTTCATGCCATCGCCTTTCTGCAAGGTTCAGGCGAGTGTAGGCAGGACCCGCGATCGAATGATATGAGACTTTGCGAACATCCTTAACTGCCTGGGCGATAAAACGGGATACAGGGCCGATCTCAGGAACCTGATCGAGGCCTCTCAGAGCGATGGCCTGGTTGGTATAGCGAGGATCCGCCGTCACCTCAGGCCCGAACCACTCTAGAGGACGGAAGCCCCTCGCCTCCTCGACGCCGTCAAACTCCACGGTGACGAGGTGCAGGACGCGAGGCCGGCTAAGCTCGTCAACAAGAGCATGACCGTCGCCGATTGGCAGAGCTGTCCGGGTATAGTCGACCTCGCCGGCGCAGACATCGAGAAGCACATGGGCATGGGATACCGGAATTTCCGTCTGATCCTCAACCTCGCTGACCGGGCCGCCCGTCTTGAGGATCAGCAGGCCTCTTTCCTCTTCGAGGCGGACCCAGGACGACCGATCCCGCTGCTCGGGGAAGAAGCCCTCAAGGTGGTGCAGCCCGCCCCTCTCGCGCTGGATCAGGCGGGCGAATGACGGGGTGAGGAGAAAACGGCGGCGAATGGTCTTGGAACCCAGTGA
This sequence comes from Microvirga sp. HBU67558, assembly GCF_018069605.1. Classification (NCBI taxonomy): domain Bacteria; kingdom Pseudomonadati; phylum Pseudomonadota; class Alphaproteobacteria; order Hyphomicrobiales; family Methylobacteriaceae; genus Microvirga; species Microvirga sp. HBU67558. Next base: position 39,299 of record NZ_JAGPUP010000534.1, read on the forward strand.
ATGCAAGGGATCGAGGAACTTCTTACTCGTATATGGCGGACGATGCGGGAGGCAATCTTGAACCGCGCACTATGGTTTCCGCTCAGCCGCCGGCCTTTGCCCCTCAAGTTCTCGATGATGGGCCGCTCGGACCAGGTAAGCCGATTTCAAAGAAATCGTTGCCCTGCTCAGTTTGCCGAGCTTTGGATTCAACACTTGATCACGGAGTGAGATGTAGTCGATCTGAATTAGCCTGTGCGGAGATACAACGACACCTTGGCCGAGATGCTGTCTTGAAGCCTCGGTCAAGGCGTTGTTGGTCCAAGGGAGAGAAACGGCACGATGAAGATATGCTTCCCGCCGATGACAGCAAGGCGCTCACAAACGACAACGCCCTGACAGAATTAGCCGTGCGGAGCTCACTGTCAGGGCGCTTTTGTGATGCCGGTTGCAACATCACGCCACCACAATGCGCCAGGAACGCTGGAAGTGCAACTGAACCCTGTGCACAAGTACGAAGCGCCCCGGCGAGGGGCTGAGCACCAGACCTCTCACCAGAGCGCGTGCGATGTGTTCCGGCATCGCATGATCCATATAGATTCGCGCACGACGAGCCGCTGTGTGACGACGCACACCATCGGTTCGGAACACGATGATGCGGCGCGGTCCTGACGAACCTCGAGGTGATGCGCTTCCACGAAACGAAGGCGTCCGATGATCGGCAGATCGAGGCTGGCGATCTGGCCGAGCGCTTCAGGCCTCTGTCGCAGGCCGAGTACCACCTTGAAACTGCGCTTTCGAGGCGGGCGCCCTGGATCGAGGGGCGACTTGCGGCTTGGTTGCAGTGCCCCGCATACCGGCTGCATTTTCCTGCTTTGCTTTCGTGCTGCCACCGGAGACGCAATCAGATGTCGGTTCGGATGGCCAATCTATCATCCTTCGGACTTTCCGGGCGTCCCGAGAGAATGAGCTTGGTAAGAACCTCGTAAACGGATTGCGGGTCGCACTCATGCGTCCGAGCCGCGCATTGCTCGAAGAAGCTGACGTACTCGTCACACTGGCGTGACCGTTGTGTCTTTGGGGTCACGGCACACTGTGTGTATGCCTGCCGCACAGTCGGTGGAGGATCGAACGCCTCGAACACCTGCTGGGCTGGAGAGCGGGTGATTGTCTCGTGGGCAACGATCAATGTGGCAGGGCCCAGGAGGACGGCGAGAGCGATGAAGCCGGGATGTATCTTCCGCATCGGCTTACCTCGGACCTTTATGGTTAAGACGAAGTTAACCCATAACGCCCGAGATGGAGTCGCATAACAGCTGATCGTACGTCACGACGCTGATCCTAAGGAAGCTAAAGAGATGGCAAAGCGCCCCGAGCAAGAGGACGAACAACCCGGAATGAACGAGACAGCCAGTACGCCCCAGTTGGATCGCTTGGAGAAGCTGGCCAACGCGGCGGCCAATGCTGCGCAGGCGAAGCAGTGGCGCGCCCGCAAGAATGGCATCAGTCAACAAGAGGAGCCGTCGGAAGTCCGCAACCTCAGCCATGACGCAGAAGCCAAAGCTCGGGCGGAGGAAGCGATGCGGCAGATGATGGCCAAGCCACAAGGCAAACGGCGTGGGTGGTGACGATCGGGCAGGTCATGTGAACCCACCACCCTGAGATCTGCATTGCCAGAGTGGAATTAAGGAAGTGTTCAGCTCTTGCTGGCCATGGTCCCGCCCCCTTTGCCTCTGCAGATGGCAGTGAGGCGTCCTTGAGGAGTTTCACCATGACCGAAGCCAAAGCAGCCAAGAAGCCGAACCCTGCCCTGGCGAAACCGCTCCAGCCTTCGAGCGAACTCGCGGCCGTTGTCGGATCGGCACCGCTCCCGCGGACGGAGGTGGTGAGCAAGGTCTGGGAGTACATCAAGGCCAACAATCTGCAGAATCCCGCGAACAAGCGCGAGATCTTGGCCGATGACAAGCTTCGGGCTGTCTTCGGCGGCAAGGACATGGTCAGCATGTTCGAGATGAACAAGCATTTCGCTCAGCATCTCTCCTGATCAGACAGATCGATGCAGGCCAGGGTTCGTGCCCGAGCATGAGTTTTCAAGCTGGGTCGTTCAATGGACAGATGCCGGGCGCGATGCGTATCAGCCCAAACGATCTCCCCAGGTTGCGTGGCAAATTCGGAACGGGGCAAAAGAGGAGATAGAGTTCTGTGAAGCGATCATAAGGTGAGCAGCTCACACTGCTCCGCAATTGAACTGCTCCAGCAGGAGCGGCGCATAGCGGACTGTCCGGCAGTGGATCGTAGCATGGTCGGCGGTGATGCCGCGCCCGGCCATCATCTCCTCAAGATCACGCAGGCTCAGCTGCAAGCCAAGTGCCACCTGACACAGAGCAGGATGGCTGAGCGATCAAAATGCCTGCCCTTGAACACGCTACACTCCATCCCTGAGCCCAGGGAGGATTAACTGAAACTCTGAAACAAACTCTTGCGACAATTCCCTTAATAGTAAGTGGGTCAGAGTGACCCTCGAGAGGCTTATGGGGGTGCGATGATTGGTCAGCAGCGGCAACGCTGACGGAGTTTTGGTCTGACGTGGCTCCTTTCCCCTTCTTTATTGGGAGCATCCAAAAGGATCATCCTTCCGAATTGCCAATAAAACGTTCCCTGACGCCACAATTCGGTTCCAATACCGGACATATCACGAGTGCAGATGGCTCATTAGCTAGCAGAGCGCAACTCTGCTTACCGCGGATCTCTCGGGGGCTCCAACGGCAACCTCCCGGGGATTATCCTCGAAACTAGGTCTCGGAGCATGGCACCCCACGAGAACAGGTTGGCACAAGACCATGCCGCGGAAGCCTGCGCACGCCCGTGTGACCACAGCGGCTTTCTGGAGTAGCCATGCTTCGGGTGTCACTCATTTCCATCATCACCATTTCATTCCTGGCAACGCAGCCCGGCTTCGCCAAGGGTGGAGACGGAGAAGGTAGCAGGGGCGACAGTTCTGGAGCCGGAGGACACGGCAATGATCATGGGGGCGGCGGGAAAGCGGGAGATGGTGGCGGGAGTGGAGGCGGCCGAGGCAACGGAAATAGCGGTGGCGGCAGCCAGGGCAGCGTGAGTAGCGGCGGCAGCACCGGGAGCAGTGGCGGCGGTGGACAAGCCAACGGAAATGGCGTGGGCAAAGGTGGTGGGAACAGCGGAGGCGGCGGGAGTCTTGGTTCCGGGAACAGTGGCAGCGCCAGCCAAAGAAGTGGAGGCACCGGCGACAGTCCCTCAGGTGGCGGCAAAGGTGGCGGGAGCATTGGTGGACCTAACAATCAAAGTGCCGGGAACCGTGACGGTTCCCGCGACGGCGGTGCGGGAGGAGGCAGTGTTGACCCCAGAGGCGCCGCAAGCGGTGGAGGCATAACCAGTCAGACTAGCAGTAACAGTGGGGGTAAAACCGGAAACACGCCGGCTTCAGCATCCCCGCCAGCAGCACCAGCTACGACAAGCACTACGAGTTTACGCGCGACCCAGGCCGCCGCAGGTCTGCACCCGACCGCAAATGCGACAAGTCTGCCAGCTGCGCCAACTTCGACCGCACTGCAGGTCAAGGGAACTAGCGCCGGATTAGCTCTGCCGCTCTCCCTTCTACCCCGGCTTGAAGCGTCAGGCTCAGCGACTGCAGACTTCCAAGAGCCACTTGCTCAGCGACCCGGCGTTCCAGGTCAGATTGTACAAGCCTGTCGCGCCTCCATTGTTACGGCAGCGCTTCCTTACGGGGCTCTGCAGGTAGACACAGCCAGCGTTGGGCGGGTGAGCCGCACTTCAGACGGTGGGCTCATGGCTCCGATGGCGGTGAGAGTCGTGTACGCCCGGGCGAATGCACGCCAGGTCCGCCAGTCCGGCATTATGTGCCTGCTCAACGTATCCGGCGCAGTGACGGCACTCCGCTGATTGCGGGTTTGTCGCAACAATGAGCCAACTCGACAGAAACCGATGCGAAACTCTGCAACAACCTCATTTACCTGTCTGAGCCCCCCGCCAAGTGCAAGAGGTTCTCCGACTCTAGGTGCGCTCTATGTCCGTTATGAGCATCTTTCTTGGCCAACTTAGGAGCAGACCCGTTCGCACATGGTCGGCCCCTACCCGCAGTGGGTACTCTACATCGCCTTATGCCCGCCTTGCTCACGCTCGTTTGGTCAATAGTCTGAAGATCCGAACGTACTTCGTCGTGCCTGCAGGAGCGTGACAGTGGCGGGTAGTCTCGCGATCGACCGAGCTCAACCAGTTTTGGGTGCAAAGTTCTCCCTTATGGCTCTGTTCCTATCAGTCTTTACGGTTGCGCAGGTCCGGGAGGGGGCTGCGTTCGATGTTGGAGTGAGCGCAGGTGCAGTCGGTCTAGGCGCGGGAGCGAGCGCCAGCATTGGATCCGACGGGCTCAGTGCGGGAGCAGGGCTCGGCAGCGGCGGCAATCAGGCCTCCGCGAGCGGCAGCCTTGGTCGCAGTGGTACTGGAGGTGAAGTTGATACAGCCGCAGGAGGAGTCTCGGCTAGTGTAAGTGCTGGGTCTAATGGGCTCAGTGCAGGCGGAGGTGCTAGTGCTGGACGAAGCGGCGCTTCGGTTGGCGCCGCCGTCGGCTCGAATGGGATAAGTGGCGCACTGGGAGTCGATAGTAGCTCGACAGGGGTGGCCGCCAATGCAGGTATCGGGACAAATAGCGTTAGCGCGAGGGGAAGCGCGAGCGGTGCAGTCAACGCAGGTGGGTCACTCGGCTCCAGTCGCGGAGCGGGACATAGCCCAGCCGGGAACGGAACACTCACTGGCGGCAATATGAATTCTGCAGGTCTGGCAACCAATGGGAGCGCAATTTCTGCAACAGGCTTCGACGGGACAGGTACATCGGCCTCAAGAGGCGGGACCAATCTTGATCAGCATGCTCCGTCCGCGGCACCGAATCCGGGGCTTCTTGCCAGTATTGCTCCCACCGCTCCTCCAATATCCTCCTTGAGTGGGACCGCCATCCCAAGATCCTTGTTGCCGGTTCAAAACGGCGGAGGGGACGGGGGATGGTTTCGCAGCATATACCTGCTCAAGCCTCTGCGACCTAAGCCCGGTACGTCGCTGAGCGTCGTTCAATCCTGCCGAGACGCACTTGTCTCAGGCGCCGTTCGCTACGGAGCGTTGCATGTTGATGTCGCCAGCGCGGGACGTGTTTCCCACCTCAAAGATGGCAGCCTGTCAGCTCCCGTCGAGGCGAGAATCCTGTTCCAGCGAGGTAGCCTCGTGCAGATCCGGCAAGCCAGGGTCACCTGCCGCATGGATCAAGCAGGCCGCGTCACCGCGATGTTCTAAGCCTTAGCCCACGACAACGTCACGGCCAATGGAGGAAAGCAATTTTGAGAAAGTACTGCAGACTTCCCCTTCAAGCGGGGCGTGACTAGACGGCTTAGAGCTACACGCAGGGCGGATCGCTGAAAGTTACATGAGGAGACTACAGGAGCCCGCTTGTTTCAAGCATGAAACTCCCCACTCGCTTCAGTGCTCTACCTGCATTTCGCCTACCAATAACCGTCCTGGGAGGAAAGTCATGGTTCCACAGATCAGTTGGCTTTCAGGCACCTCAACCCGCATCCGATCCGTACCAATGGAGGAAAGCGGACGGGGCCGCCTTATACTCTCGATCGTTGCCGCAGCTATATTTGCGTGCTCCTCGCACAGTTTCGCACGTGACGAGCTGGTGGGAGCAGTTCCCCGGTTGCCTCAAAGTAGTGAGGTCTCACCACGGGACTCAGCACAATCACCAACGAATCACGCGGAGCGGGACAATGTGGTATCCCCTCGCATCGATGCCTCGCAAAGGGATTGGCCGTCGCTCCTCCACAGCCTCTTAGCAAGCCCTGGCCGAACCGAGCTTGCTGCTGATGTTGGAAAAGCTCTGCAGCAGAATGATTTCGACGGGGCACGACAGCGGCTCATCCTTGCTGTCAACGCCGGGACACTCGCCATACTCATCGGAGATGATATTCATAACCCGGAACTACAGAGTTTGCTGTTGGCTGTAGCGCGTGAGCAACATGACTCTCAGTTGACTGCACGGATCGAAGCCGGTGAGGTCACGTCAAATGCCATGAATGGCAAAGGCCCGAACGATATGGCTGAAAAGGAGAGGGTGCGTGCCGAGGCAGCGGTACAAGAGCTGCGCACCGTGCGAGAGCAACTCGCAACATTGAAAGAAAAGGGGGCCAGAGCGGTAGAGCTAGAGCAATCACTGGAGCAGGAAAGAGGACGGACGGCTTCAGCCGCCCATGACCTGAACCTCATGCGAGGGCAGCTGACCGCAATGGCTCAAAACGCGATAAGCGCCTCGGACGCGCGCGACGCCTATGCCAGAGAAGCGGAGAGGAGTAAAGCTGCGCTGGTAGAACTCGCAGCCAAATTGACTGCTGCGCAAGAACAACTTGCGGCCCTTGAGGGGAGCGCCGCAGAAGTGACCGAGTTGCGGTTGGCTCTCGCGCGGGAAAGAGATGCAGCAAAGGCGTCAGCAGGCGAAATCGACTCGTTGAGGCGAGAACTGGTCTCGCGGGAGACAGATAGAGTTGGCTCAGCCGGGGCGAGAAACTCAACGCATAATGGGCACGAACCAGCAAATGTGACGCCAGAGCACTCGAGAGTCGGACAGGGTGAGCCCGCTGATCTCCGAGCGAGTGAGGCCAAGTTGCAGAATGAGCTAAATAAAGAGAGAGAGCGCAGTGCTTCGGTCGTTCAGCAGCTAAGCGCCTCTCAAAGAGAAATTTTGGCTCTGAAAGCCCAAGTTGCGGGCAGCGCTGCGATCAAGGAAGCCCTCCGTCAGGAGAAGGAGAATAGCGCTACGGTCCTCCGGGACCGAGAAGCCTTGGAGAGACAAGTGAAGGCTTTCGAGACGTACACAGCTTTCATCCCTGGTACATTGATTTTCCAGACCACACCGATCCTACTCGAGCCCGTGATCCAAACATTCCGGAGTGGCGTCCGGTCGAACAACAGAACCAGCATCGATGGCGCCAGCCTGCAACCCAGGGATCGACAGGTGCCATCACCTCTCAACGTCGAGACGGAGCGCAAACTGCCTGATGACGGAACGATGCGAATCCACCGCGATCCCCCGCAGAAAACTTCACAGAAGCCGGTTGTGCCACCCACCAGCAAACCTAAGTCGGATGACGTGGCAAGCAGAGACGCTCCCGTTAAGCTCAAGCGCGGCGCTCGCCTGCCAAGTAACCGGAACTCCGCTCCTCCTGGGCCCTTCACTCCGGATCTTCCAGTGACTCTGCGGCCGGTCGATGGGCTGTGGGCGCTCTATTAGGTACCCGTTTGCTTTGCAAGCAGGTTGCCCAACGGACGTCGGGCGCGCGGTCACGTGAATCTAATGCCCAGGAGAAAGATTGTGGCCGATGCGCCCGCTCCAGAAGCCAAGGGAGCGCTTGGCCTCGACAGGGTACGCAAACAGGTTTTTTCGGAAGCACGCGCGATTAGCTTGTAGCACACCACCGCTATGGTCAATCCACTGTTTCGTTGACACTGCCTTGAGTCCGCGATGTTCCAAGTGGGGAAGTCGTCTGCGCTCGACGGTGATAATCCGGATGATGGAGATCTTCCGCTCAATCCAAAGGGCTTGCCGCCGGGCCACGCCAGCGAATACCGGATCCACTTTTCACTTGCGTGGCCCGCTGGGTCCGCACGATGCTCCACGTTTGGCTGGCGCATCGCTGACCGCGAAGAACCGGGTCCACTTTTTCGCACGATGCGCTAGATACCTGCCGGGAGAGTTGTTGAGAGAAGGGAACTTCTGGTCAAGAACTTAAACCATTTGTGAACCCCGCAGGCGCAGCCTCCTTGCGTGCCGAGATGGCATGGTCCTTGTTCCCTCTGAAACTGGCCGTGAAAGGAGGTCTACCTGGAGCGCCAAGCGCAACCGGCGCTCTTACTTTGATGACCGCTCCATTATGAAGACGGTACACTTAAGCTAGGTTGCGCCTGTCCGTCAGCAACAAACGAAGCGGCGGATCTGAAGACGGGCCGGGGTTTGATCCCTCCCATGAACGATGCATTCCAAACAGCAAAATGAGGAATTGCCATGATTGTTCGAACCCTGATTGTCACTAGCTTCCTGCTCGCTGCCACTGGTGTCTTCGCTGCACCTTCAAAGCCGAATTCTTCCGTCGTCGTCACCAATGCTCGCGATGTCTCGGCAACCGATATCGCTATTGGCGCGAATGGACAGACCGTTCGGCTGACAAAGCCACTCGCTCCAAAGGCGAAAGCCACTTTAAGGCTTCCAAGGGTCACCGGCTGCATGGTAGCTGTCGCCGCAACCTTTGAGGATGAATCAACGGCCGAACTCCCTGAACTCGATACATGTAAGGATGGAACACTTCGCTTTACTGACTAGACATTGCTGCATCACAGCGACGTTGACACAACAGCAGAGAATTCATCAACATAAGCCAGCGCAGCTCAAGGCGCGAGCCGACGCGGGTGCGCTGGACGATTTACGAGCAGGAGACAACTCGTTCCCATGCTGCAGAGGGGTGCCGTATGCCAACTTATGGTGGCGGCGACACGCCTGAAAGGCAGTTTTGGGTGAATGTGACGAGGACCCGAGCCAATGGTCGGCCAGAACCCATACGAGCGTCGTCCAGCAGATTGAGCGGGTGACCGGAGCCTACCCGGCTGGCATAATCCCTTGAACCGAGTTTGAAGGGTGTCGCCAGGACACAGAGAACTGAACGATACGATCTCGACATCGCGGATGGCCTCCGCCCTCGCTGCGCTCCGTCTCGCGAAGCTGATCTCGCGCCTAGCTCCAATGACCTCGGCGCACCTCGCGGCTTGCTTCTCGATTGCGAGATCGCCCGCCGGGCGGGGCGTCGTCCCCCGTGTTCTGGTTGTGGATGAGAATTGCCGTCATTGTCATCAGGACAGCTACTCTCCAGGTGCTACCTTGGCCACGGTCGATCCCGCGACGAAGTGTCGACTTCGACACTGCGCTTTCAGAACCGGCCGACCGTCTCCGCTACAGCCTTGCCGAGCTTCCGATGTGCGTCAGGCTCCAAGTGGATACCGTCAACCGGACTTACCTGGATCAGCGCTCCGGCATCGATGAAGCCCACTCCCCGTGCCTCCGCCAGTACGGCATAAAGCGCGGGAAGCTTGAGTGACACTTCGCGCGCGCCAACAAACTCGGAGCGGATCGGCCCCTGCTCGAGAACCGGCGGCGGGCAGATCACCAGGATGCGAAAGCCGCCATGTCGTTGCTGCATCTCAAGACCCATGGCGATGTCGAGGAGACTGGCAATCCCTGCCGTAATCTTTCCGGGTGTGGCGCCAAAGCGGGTCTTGGTATCGTTCGTCCCAAGCATAATCGCCAGAGCGTCGATGGGACCGTGACTCTGAAGAGCGATCTTCAGGCCCTCGCGTCCGTCCATGTGGGCCCCTGCCACCGGATCGGGGAACTGAGCCGTCCGTCCAGGAAGTCCTTCCTCCGTGACCTCCCAGTCCGGGAGTGTTGATGCTACCAGACGCGGCCAACGCGTGTCCGCATCAAAGCGGTGGTAGGCCTCTCCCCGTGTAACAATTGGTGGGGATCCGTGGGTGTTGCTGTCGCCGAAGCAGAGAAGGGTGCGGGCCATGGAGACATCTGTCATTGACACTTCACGCTAGGGCCGCGTCCTTGGCCGGTCAACACTCTCACGACGAGTAAAAGCCAACTCTGCCGACGGATGCTACGGATTGCCGAATGCTTTTGCCCGTCGGACAAGCTCAAACGTTTGTAGGTTACAATCGGGTCTGTACGTGAGGGTCTCCCAAAATGCCTTCGGAACGAGGCCGACGTCACCACAAGCACCACGAGCTAGAATGGGTTCTGAAGCAACACTCAAGGTGACGATTCGACCCTTGCCTCGTCCCGGGCCGACCAGCGAAGAAGATGCTGATCCAACGCTTAGGAGTATTGATGCCGCATGGCATGTCGCGAGAGTGGAACGAGGGTCAAATCCCAGTTCGCAGATCGCCCTTTGTGCAACGATTTTCAGAAAGTCTTGTTGATTCCGAGCGCAAATTGCCGCGGGATCTCCTCCGCGCAGTTTTTCTTCGCTACCCTGACGACTAGATCAGGAGGGTTGGCGAGGGGATGCATAAGTTTTGGGTATTTACTGCCCTTACGGTGAGTTGGGCCAACGCATCTTGCGCCGAAAGAGTGGTGAATGCGATCGACATACCTCATTTCCATCCTTTGAAGGCTGCGCCCAATCCACAGCCGAACAACGTGGGGGAGAGGCGTCGGGCTGGGACGATATCCGAGAACGACGGAAACCGTCCGGGTATCCGTTCCTATCTGGTCACCCGAAGTGCAACCGTGAGGCGAGTTCAATCGCTTCAACATCAGGCTGATTTGGTGCATGGACCGCAATCGCCAACGGAGCTTCCAGTCAAGCACGAACCGTCCATAGGTGCCATAACGCCGTCGCTCTCGGAAAGGACCGAACTCGAGGTTCCGGTGACCAAGCTGATGCCGCCACCTCTGGAGCCTGCCGAACCGACCTTCCCTTCCACATCGCTGGTCGAAATGCCACCGCCGGAGCCGCCCACATCCTTCCTGCCAGAGGTGCCATCGGAGGCCGCAATGCCACCGCCGCCATCTACGGCCGAGACAAGTTTTCCTCTGGCTACCTTGATGCCTGCACTCCCAGAGCCAGTTGAGCCGTCTCTGCCTTCACCCGAGCAGGTCGTTCCTGCAACTCCAACCTCGATTCCATTCCCAGACCTTCCATCATACGTTTCTCTAAGGCCGCGTTTCGATTGGGTTGACAGCGTCGGCGCCATCGAACTCCCTCAACCTCCGCTGCCTCAAGCTTTTGAACCAGATTCAGAAGAGCGTATTCCTATGCTCATCCGAACGCCTTGGCCGGTTCCGTTGGAACAGACCTAAACGGGCCGATGCAAATCCGCAGGTTCAAACGACGAAGACACTCCTCTCCTGCTCGCCATCCTATCCGAAGAACAATCCATTCAGGGCGGCCACCGGTCCGCCAGGATAGTGTTGCAGAACGTCCCCTTCGCAGGTCGATCAGATCCATATTTTCAGTTGCCTGCCCTTGGCCTTCATGAATATCATCCTCGAAATATCGTGAGCTACTGCGTCTTAATCAGATCTGGCTTCGCAAGAGGTCGAACTGAAAAGCCGCCAAGAGCGCGAGATCGCCGCAGGATGGTGATCGGGAGCGATCGATGCGGGTACAGGAATACTTCCTGCCGGAGACCGCGATGGCTTGGGATCTCAAGTGTCCGAGCGAGATCCGGCGTACGTGTAGCGATCCCCCAGACGTAATGGATGCGGCAGGTGTCGTCGCTATTGCATGCTCACTCTGTAGCGTCGTGCAGGTGAGGAGCCCCAGCCAGCTGGATCCCGGCTCATGACACCGCTTGTCGTGATCAAAGACCTCGATAAATCTTTTCCGGGCGTGAAGGCGCTCAAGAAGGCACGCTTCGAACTCCTTCCTGGGGAAGTTCATGCCCTGATGGGCGAGAACGGCGCCGGCAAGTCCACCCTGATGAAGATTCTAGCCGGAATCTATCGAAAGGATGCCGGCGAGATCTGCATTGAGGGCGTTGCCCTTGATATTCCTTCGCCGCGGGCCGCGCAGGATCTTGGGATCAGCATCATCCATCAGGAACTGAACCTGATGAGCGATCTCACGGCGGCACAGAACATCTTCATCGGCCGCGAACCTAAGCGAGTTGGAGGACTTCTGCTCGATGAAGAGGCTCTAAACCAAGCCGCTGCCGAAATTTTCGAACGCATGCATCTCAAACTTGATCCGCGGGTCGAGGTTGGCCAACTCACCGTGGCCAAGCAGCAGATGATCGAGATCGCCAAGGCCCTGTCCTTCAAATCCAGGGTCTTGATCATGGACGAGCCCACTGCGGCTCTCAACAATGCGGAAATTGGCGAGCTTTTCAGCATTATCCGGAAGCTCAAGGCTCAAGGTGTCGGCATTGTCTATATTTCCCACAAGATGGATGAGTTGAAGAAAATCTCCGATCGCGTCACTGTCATGCGCGATGGCGAGCATGTTGGAACTGTTCCTACCGCTGCTGCGAGCGTTGATACAATTATTTCAATGATGGTTGGCCGAAGTCTTTCCGAAGGGAAGACGGAGGTCCCGGATCTGTCGAGCCACGACGTCGTGCTGGAGGTCCGCAATCTTCGACGCAGCAATGTCATTAAGGATGTAAGCTTCAAACTGCGGAAGGGCGAGATCCTGGGATTCGCTGGTTTGATGGGAGCTGGGCGGACAGAGGTCGCGCGCGCCATTTTTGGCGCGGACCCCCTTGATGGTGGCGAGATTCTAATCCGGGGCAGACCCGTGACGATCCGGTCACCGCAGGATGCCGTGCGGCTCGGCATCGGCTATCTATCCGAAGATCGGAAGCGCTTTGGTCTAGCGACAGGCATGGACGTGGCGGCCAACATCGTCATGCCATGCCTTGGACGCTTCCTTTCCATGAACATGTTCCTCAAAAAGCGCGCCATCCGTGAAATGGCAGGCTCCTGTATCCGGCAGCTACGGATCAAGACGCCTTCTGATGCCCAGGAGGTGCGGTTTCTGTCAGGCGGCAACCAGCAGAAGATCGTGATTGCAAAATGGCTTGCCCGCGACTGCGAGATCCTGTTCTTCGACGAACCGACTCGTGGCATTGATGTCGGAGCAAAAAGTGAGATCTACAAGCTCCTCAATACACTCGCCGCCGAGGGCAGAGCGATCGTGATGATTTCCTCCGAGCTGCCTGAGATCCTGCGCATGAGCCACCGGATCGCCGTGATGTGCGAGGGTCGGCTGACCGGCGAACTCCTTGCTGAGAGAGCCACGCAGGAGGACATCATGCGCCTCGCAACGCAGCGGCATAGTCTCACAACCAATACATCAAACGCGGCGACCGAGGGATCAACTACGTGACGACCATCGCAGAAAAGGAAGCCCAGACCGTCATCAAGTCTGCCGCGTTCAGCCAAGGAGCATGGCAGAAGATCCTGGCCTTCGCCAGCCTGATCGCCCTGATGGCTGTCTTCAGCGTTGCCTCCGAGAACTTCCTTCAGCCTGACAATCTCATCGGCATTCTGCAGGCAACAGCTGTGAACGGTGTTCTCGCCGTGGCGGCGACATTCGTCATCATCACCGGCGGAATCGATCTGTCGGTTGGAACGTTGATGACGTTCTGCGCAGTCATTGCCGGCGTATTCCTCACATACTGGGGACTGCCGATGCCTGTCGGCATCGTGGCGGCTATTGCCGCCGGCGCTCTCTGCGGCTCAGTCTCCGGCACCCTCATTGCCAAGATGAAGATCCCGCCGTTCATCGCAACTCTGGGCATGATGATGTTGCTGAAGGGACTCGCGCTTGTGATCTCGGGAACCCGTCCAATCTATTTCAATGATACGCCGAGTTTTCCGCTGATCTCGCAAGAGTCCTTGATCGGGGCGATCCTCCCGTTTCTCCCGATCCCTAATGGCGTCCTGATCCTCTTCATAGTTGCGATTGCCTCCAGTTTTGTTCTTACGCGCACCGCCTTCGGCCGATACACATTTGCCCTGGGATCCAATGAGGAGGCGGTGCGACTCTCCGGGGTGAATACCGACTTCTGGAAGATCATAGTCTACACAGTTTCAGGCGGGATCTGCGGCATTGCCGGCCTCATCATCGCCTCGCGACTCAATTCTGCCCAACCGGCGCTCGGTCAAGGCTACGAGCTCGACGCCATTGCGGCCGTCGTCATCGGAGGCACTTCCTTGAGCGGTGGACGCGGCACCATTCTCGGGACAATCATCGGAGCTCTGATCATCAGCGTGCTCACCAACGGCCTACGTATTCTCTCGGTGGCTCAGGAGTGGCAGACGGTCGTGACCGGAGTGATTATCATTCTCGCCGTGTATGCCGACATCCTGCGCCGCAAGGCCTGAGGATCTCCCCTTACTTCTCACGAGTCCAAAGGAGCACGCGACCCGGTAATCTGTCCTAACTCATTCACCAATAGGCCAAAGTATACAACGATCAGGAGGAAACGATGTGGAACAGACGCACTTTGATTGGTGCCATCAGCATTGGTGCATTAGTCGGTTTTGCCGGACCTGCAGCGGCCCAGGAGACCTACATCCCACTTATTTCGAAAGGATTCCAGCATCAATTTTGGCAGGCTGTCAAAACCGGAGCCGAGCAGGCAGCCAAGGACTATAACGTGCGCATCACGTTCGAAGGTCCAGACAGCGAAACCATGGTTGACAAGCAGATCGACATGCTATCGGCAGCGCTTGCCAAGAACCCGAAGGCCATCGGATTCGCAGCCCTCGATAGTCAGGCCGCAATCCCTCTGTTGCGCAAGGCGCAGGCCGCCAAGGTTCCCGTCATCGCGTTCGACTCCGGCGTCGACAGCGACATTCCGCTGACCACAGCAGCGACCAACAATCTGGCGGCTGCGGCTCTGGCTGCTGACAAGATGGCGGAGCTCATCGGAGGCGAGGGCGACATTGCTCTCGTGGTGCATGACCAGACCAGTCGTACGGGTATCGATCGGCGAGATGGATTTGCGAACCGGATCAAGGAAAAGTATCCGAAGATCAATATCGTAAGCATCCAATACGGCTCAGGCGATCACCTGAAATCGACCGAGATCACCAAATCGATCCTCCAGGCCAACCCCAAACTCAAGGGAATCTTTGGCGCGAATGAGGGCTCGGCAATCGGAGTCGTCAATGGTGCCAGGGAAATGAACCGCAAGATCGTCATCATTGGCTACGATTCCGGTAAGCAGCAGAAGCAAGCTATCCAGGAAGGCCTAATGGCGGGAGCCATCACGCAGAACCCTGTTGGTATCGGATATAAGACGGTTGAGGCTGCCGTCAATGCACTCAAGGGCGAGAAGCTCGAGAAGATCATCGACACAGGCTTCTTCTACTACGACAAGTCCAATATTAGCGATCCGAAGATCGCAGCCGTACTGTATGACTAGGCGGCAGTAGTCGTGACAGGGACAAGCCTCTAGCTTTGCGGCAATTGGCTCATGACAACTCGCGAGCAAGTGACGTGGACTGAAGGCGGGCTTCACAGGTCGTTTGTGGATCATGTGAACCATGTGACTCCACGGGATGGCCCAAGCGGATACCATTGTGGGTATTCGCTTGGGTTGTGTTGCAAGCACCAAGCAAGGCGCTATCGCAACGTCTTGTCTCGGCGTTTCAGCGACTGAGATGGAGGTCTCAGAGGGCGGAGGAACAGGTATTCGACGAGACCTCTATCAAGCTGGGAGATCGCTGGATGGACCATTCCCGGGTGATCGACAGCAACGGCGACACGGTTGAATTCTGTTCGTGAGGACCAAAGGAAAGCCTTTCCTTTGAACCGCTCACCGCAGAAATGACCGTGATCGCTCTCTCA
>NZ_JAGPUP010000535.1:0-58741 GCF_018069605.1 Microvirga sp. HBU67558
ATGCCGCTCGTGGCGCTCTGGTACGAGGCCACGTCCCAGCCCTCGCCGCCGTCGATCAGGTCGGCGCCCACGCCGCCGTCGAGCCAATCGTGGCCGGTGCCGCCGCGGAGAGCGCCCGCATCACCATTCCCAACAAGAATATCGTTACCGGCGTCGCCTAGCAGGAGCCCGGCACCTTGAATACGGTCATCATTCATAGTGCCGAATTTTAACTCGACTTCGGCATAGGATGATTGGCTCGTTGCAATGTAGAAGCGCGCTTTCTGGATCCCCGCAACTGGTTCAGATGGAGTTGTAGGTTCTTGGGGCTGCGAAGGGACCGTTTCACCAAATACCTGGTCCCGAACCCAGTGGTTGAATGAGTTCCATGTGTCACGCTCGAAATTGAAGATCGAGTCGACCACTGCAACGCCGGCCGAACCAAAACTATTCCAGCCTGAGGCGATCGTTTCCGAGAGGAATGTGGGAGTGGAGGTGCCAGGCCGATACATGACAACCATATCATAGTGATCGGCGCCGTCGGAGACGTTATAGTTGACAATGTAGCTGTCGCCTGACCAGTCCGAATAGCCCCACTCGCTTTCGAGATTTCCGTCAGGACCATACTGTTTGCCATCTGAGATATCGCCTACGATGTACGACGATCCGGTTCCCGACCCGCCGGTCGGGTTGCCTGTGACCGCTCCGCCTTGCCCGGTACCTCCATATTGGATGCCCGTACTTCCATCGGGATTCCGTCCGCCCGTGTTGTTGAACACGCGCAGCAATTCCTGCAAGAAAAAATCCTGGACAGTGGCCATCTTCTAATCCCCCAAGCGTCCGGTGGACCTCATGATCCGACATGCCGCAACCGGCCGGAACCGGACAAGGCAGCCGCGCTCATGAGGGCAATCGGCATCGTTCAGCCATGAACCATTGCAACGTTATATCTTTATAAACGTTTGGCAAGTGCCTTACCGCACATCTCATAGTTATCGCCGGCAGCAACTTGTGGTTTTGCATTCTTGATTAAGGTAAAAAGATAATCCGTCCGAATGAATTAAGTTGATTTCACCAATAGCGCTGCAAATCAACTTCGTGCAGTTAGTCTTTACTACATATACCGCCCAATGAGCATTAATCCCGGCAGCTACGATAGCCAGCCTTCTCAATGAAGTTCCTGCAACCACAGTGTCATCTTTGAGAAGCTCATTATTTCCTCTGCGACATGACAACGGCCGTGCTTCGCCTGGATCGATACAGCCATCGATTTGTCACCGAGCCTCAGATCGCTGAATCCCGATAATCAAGCCAGGCGCCCTGTGGATTCCCGGCCCTCTGCAACCTTCAGTATCCGGTCGTAAAGGCCGGCCACTTGGCTCTGCGTCTCCTTCAGGTGGTGCAGGAGCACTTTCGGGTTCGGTAATCCCGCGATGGCGGCGAGGCGCTTCAGGATGGCGGGCGAGACGGATGAGGGGTCGAAGCGCCCCTCGATGGTGAGGCGCTGCCATTGGAAGATCGCATGGAACAGGCGATGCGCCTCCACGAGACTGCGCGCCTCCTCCCCGTCGATCAGCCCGACCCGGCTCGCCTCCGCGAACGTCTCCTCCGATGCATGACCGATGAGGCCTGGATGGGCGGCGCCGTGCGCCAGCACGAGGGCCTGCGCGATGAAGTCGAGATCCGTGAGACCGCCCCGCACGAGCTTGAGATCCCACGGATCGTCGTCGCCCTTTTCCTGCGCGATGAGATCGCGCATGGAACGGACCTCCGCGAAGACCTTTGCCGCTTCCCGCCGGTCTCCCACGATCCGCCGCACCGCCGCCTGCACCTTCGCGCCGAAGCCGTCGTCTCCCGCCAGCACGCGGGCTCGCGTGAGGGCCATGTGCTCCCAGAGATCCGCCTCCGTCGTCTGATAGGCCACGAAGCCCTTGAACTGCGACGCCACGGGCCCCTTGCCGCCCTGCGGGCGCAGGCGCAGGTCGACCTCGTAGAGCAGGCCCCGGCGCGTCGGTACCGTGAGCGCCGCCACGAGACGCTGCGTCAGGCGCGTGAAGTAGACCACCACGTCGAGGGGGCGCGGTCCCGTGCTGTCGCGCCGCTCCTCGTCGAAATCGTAGATGACCACGAGATCGAGGTCGGACCCGGCCGTCAGCTCTTTCGTGCCGAGGCGGCCGAGACCCAGGATCGCGATGCTCGCCCCCGGCACAATGCCATGTTCGGCCTCGAACTCCTCGCGCACCCGTTCGAAGGACGCCCGCACGATGGCGGTCGCGACGGCCGCATAGGCCTCGCCGGCCTGCGCGGGCGAGATGATGTCGGAAAGGAGCCGCGCGCCGGTGATGAAGCGCATCTGCCGGGCGGCGTCGCGGGCACGGTCGAGGAAGTCCTCGTAGCTCTCCGGATGGCCGATGATCTGGCGCACCTGCTCTTCGATCGCGGTCTCGTCGACGAGCGGCGTGTTGAAGGCGGGATCGATCAGCACGTCGAGCACGTGCGGGGATTGCGCCACCGTGTTGGCAAGCCGCGGCGCGGTGCCGAGGAGATCCGCAAATCGCAGGCGCAGCCTGTCATGGGATTGCAGGATGGTGAGGAGTTCGACGGCGGCGGGCATGCGGCCGAAGGCGCTGTCGAGGGCCGCGAGCGCACCATCGGGCTCGGCGGTGCCGCCGAGCGCCAGGAGCAGCGCCGGCGTGAGTTCCGTAAGGACCTCGCGGGCCCGCGCGCTCTGAATTGCGGGGCGGCGCCCGAAATGCCAGCCGCGGACCGTCTCGGCCACACGCTCCGGTTCGCGAAAGCCGAGGCGCTGGAGGGTAGCCAGGGTCTCCGGATCGTCGCCGGTGCCGGTGAAGACGAGGCTCCCGGCATCGGACGCAAGCTCCGGCCCCTCCTCGAAGAGAAGCGCGTAATGGCCCTGCACGATCTTGGCCTGATCGGTCAGGGCCCTGGCGAAAGCCTTGATGGTGGGATAGCCGCAGAACCTAGCGAAGCGCTTGAGCGTGTCCTCGTCGGCAGGCAGACGCTGCGTCTGCTCGTCTGCGACCATCTGCAGCCGGTGCTCGATGGTGCGCAGGAAGCGATAGGCGTCGGAGAGTTCATCGCGCGCCGTGGCCGTGATCCAGCCCTCGTCGTGGAGCGCCTTGAGCATGTCGAGGGTCCGCCGCCCGCGCAGGGCGGGCCGGCGCCCGCCGAAGACGAGCTGCTGCGTCTGCACGAAGAACTCGATCTCGCGGATGCCGCCGCGTCCGAGCTTGATGTCATGGCCCGCGACAGCGATCTCGTCATGACCGCGCACCGCATGGATCTGCCGTTTCATGGCATGCACGTCGGCAATCGACGCGAAGTCGAAATACTTGCGCCAGATGAACGGACGAAGCTCCGTCAGAAAAGTCTCGCCGAGGACGAGATCACCCGCCACGGGGCGCGCCTTGATGAAGGCGGCCCGCTCCCAGTTCTGCCCGACGGTCTCGTAATAGACATAGGCCGACGACAGCGACATGGCGGTCGGCGTCGAGCCCGGATCGGGCCGCAGGCGGTAATCGACACGATGCACGTAGCCGTCCGCAGTGCGCTCCTGCAGGAGCTTGGCGAGCTGCTGGGCAATGCGCGTATAGACCGTGGCCGCCTCGGACGGATCCTTCAGGGCCGTGGTGTCGGGGTCGAAGAAGATGACGAGATCGATGTCGCTCGAATAGTTGAGTTCGCCCGCGCCGTGCTTGCCGAGCGCCAGGACCGTGAAGCCGGAGCCCTCGCCGGGAGATTCGGGATTTGCGAGGTGGATGCGTCCGAGATCGGCCGCCTCGCTCAGCACCAGGTTCACGCCGCCGGTCACGGAGGCGTCGGCAAAGTCGGACAGGGCCTGCGTGACCTGCTCCGTGCCCCAGAGCCCGCCGATATCGGCCAGCGCCACGAGCAGCGCATGGGCGTTGCGGTTCTGCCGGAACGCCCGGATGGCATCATGGCGCGTCATCGCGCCGGCCCGCACCTCGCGGAACAGATGGGCCTGGCTGTCGATGATGGCGCGGTGCGCCTCTTCCGGTGGCGTGAAGGCGAGGCGTGCCATCCGGACCGGATCGTTGACCACGAGCTGCCAGAGAAAGGGCGAGTGATCGGCTAGCGCCAGAAGAAGGTCGCGCGGCAGACCGGCCGCGAGACGGCCCGCGAGCGCCTCCGCCTCGGGCTCTTCGCGGACGCGCCCGAGGAAGTCCGCCAGCTGCGCCTTGGCGCGCCTCGCATCCGAAACCAGCGGGGCCCTCGTCAGGCGTTCGAGCAAGGAGTTCGTCGGGTCCGGCACGGCCAATCCATCGGGTGTCTGCGGGGTCCCTGAGTGTTCACGCCGGAGCCGAGGAGGCAATCGAAATCTTGCCCGGCGGGTTTGCATCGCTCGAGAATGAACCCGACCCCGTCATGGCCGTCCCTGGGCTTGATCCGGGAATCAGTCCCGGCCATCCCGCTCCCGTCCTGACACCCTCTCTCGTCATGGCCGGCCTTGTGCCGGCCATCCCAACACGGAAAACCGCGGCGTTCCAAGCAGTCGGGATTACCGGGACAAGCCCGGTGATGACGTGGAAACCGCAGCGATGTCCTTCACCGTCACGCGGCCGATTGCAGGGGCGCCTGCGGCAGTTCGACGGCCTTGAGAGGCATGGCTAGGATCACCCGCAAGCCGGGCTCGTTATCCTCCAGCAGCAGGGCTCCGCCGTGCAGCCTCGCGACGGCGGCCGCCAGGCTGAGGCCGAGGCCGAATCCCGGGCGGGAGCGCGCCGTCTCGAGACGGACGAACCGCTCGAGCACGCGGCCGCGTTCCGAGGCCGGGATGCCGGGGCCGTGATCGGCCACCGCGATCCGCACCTCGCCGTCGCGGCGATGCGCCGACACGCTGATCGTCTGAGGCACGCCGCCGGCCGCGGAACCGTATTTCAGCGCGTTGTCGAGGAGGTTCGCCATGGCCTGCCCCAGAAGCTCGCGGCTTCCATGGATCGGCAGGTCGTCCTCCACGGACACGGCGAGCGACACGCCCGCCTCCTCGGCCAGCGCCTCGTAGAGCTCGGCCACATCCCGCACCGCCTCGGCGGCGTCGAAATCCGCCAGCCCCTCGCGGGCGTTGCCGGCCTCCAGGCGGGCGATCATGAGCAGCGCGTTGAAGATGCGGATGAGGTTGTCGCTCTCCTCAATGGTGGCCTCGAGGGCGGATCTCAGCTCGTCGGGCGTGCTCGCGGTACGCAGGGCCTCGTCGGCCTTGTTGCGCAGGCGCGTCAGCGGCGTCTTCAGGTCGTGGGCGATGTTGTCCGAGACCTCCTGCATGCCGCGCATCAGCTCGCCGATGCGGTCGAGCATGTCGTTGAGGTTCTGTGCCAGGCGGTCGAGCTCGTCGCCGGTTCCGGCGATCTTGAGGCGCCCGCCCAGATCTCCGGTCATGATGTGGCGCGTGATCTCGGTCATGTCGTCGACGCGCTTGAGAACGCGCCGCGTGATGAACCAGCCGCCGACGCAGCCGAGCACGACGATGAAGAGCAGCGAATAGCCGAAGGCGCGGTAGATCACCTCCTGAAGGCGCCGGCGTTCCTCGATGTCCCGCCCGACCAGCAGCCTGAACCCGCCGGGCAGGAGATAGACCCGCACGATCGCCATGTCGGGCCGCGCCTCCGTCTCGTCGGTGCGGTTGTAGAGCGTCTCGAACTGGCCCGTGCGGCCGATCACGCCTGGCGGCAGGGCGCCCACGTTGCCCGCGACCCGCTCGCCCGTTTCCGTGGTGACGAGGTAGAGCATGGCGCCCGGCGCGCGCGAGCGTCGCTCGACGATGTTCACGAGGCGGCGCAGGCCGCCGAACCGGTACTGGTCCGACAGGCTGTTGATCTCGCTCTCGATGGTCGACACGAACTGCTCGGTGAGCAGCCGCTGGGCGTTCCAGGCCACGTAGCCCAGGCCCACGAAGGCGAAGATGGTGAAGATGAGGAGATACGCGAAGGACAGCTTGAACGCCGTCGTCCGGACGAGCTTGCCGAGGGCGCTCATGGAAGCGTTCATCGCGGCACGCTCATTCCTCGTCGCCCTCCTGGCCGACGCGCACCATGTAGCCCGCCCCGCGGATGGTGTGAATCAGGGGCTTGTCGAAGCCCTTGTCGATCTTGGCGCGCAGGCGCGAGACGTGCACGTCGATGACGTTCGTCTGCGGGTCGAAGTGATAGTCCCACACGTGCTCCAGCAGCATGGTGCGGGTGACCACCTGGTTGGCGTTCTTCATGAGATATTCGAGCAGCCTGAACTCGCGCGGCTGCAGCACGATCTCCTGGCCGGAGCGCGTCACCCGATGGGACAGGCGGTCGAGCTCGAGATCGGCGATGCGATAGACCGTCGGCTCGGTGCTGGGGGCCGCGCTGCGGCGGCGCGAGAGAACCTCGACGCGGGCCAGAAGCTCGGAGAAGGCATAGGGCTTGGGCAGGTAATCGTCGCCGCCGGCGCGAAGGCCCTTCACCCGGTCGTCGACCTGGCCCAGGGCGGACAGGATGAGGACCGGCGTCTCGACCCGCTGCTCGCGCAGGGACCGGATCAGGGACAGGCCGTCGAGCTTGGGCAGCATGCGGTCGACCACGAGCACGTCGTAATCGCCCTCCTCGGCCATCGCGTAGCCGTCGAGCCCGTCGGCGGCGTGATCCGCCACGTGGCCCGCTTCCCGGAACGCCTTGACGAGATAGGAGGCCGCCTCTTTGTCGTCCTCGATGATGAGAATGCGCATCTGCCCGCTTGTCACGCGATGGAAAAACCCGACGGCAGGCCGGCCTTGGAGGGGGATGAGGCCGGCCTGCCGTGGGCAGAAGACACCAGGTGTCAGGGGCAATCAACTCAAAACCCCGGTGTCCTACTACCTTGTGTGGATCATGCGCCCTTCGGCTGAGCCCCGACCTCGAGGGTCACGGTCCGCTCCTTGCCCTCACGCCAGAGGGTGAGCGACAGGGACTTTCCGGGAGCGACGCCCGCCACCTTGCGGGACAGATCCTTCGCTTCCTTGATCGGCTCGCCGTCGACGGCCACGATCGTGTCGCCGGTCCGGATGCCGGCCTTGGCGGCGGGGCTGTCCTTCAGGGCCTCGGCCACGAGGGCGCCCTTGGGCTCCTTGAGGCCGATCGCCTCGGCGATCTCCTTGGTCACCGGCTGCATCTGCACGCCGATGAAGCCGCGGGTCACGGAGCCCTTGTCCTTCAAGGACGACACCACGCTGTCGACGGTGCTCGCCGGGATCGCGAAGGCGATGCCCACGTTGCCGCCCGACGGCGAGAAGATCGCCGTGTTCACGCCGACCACCTCGCCGGCCAGGTTGAAGGTCGGGCCACCCGAGTTGCCCTTGTTCACCGAGGCGTCAATCTGGATGTAGTCGTCGTACGGGCCCGAGCCGATGTCGCGGTGCTGGGCCGACACGATGCCGGCCGTCACCGTGCCGCCGAGGCCGAACGGGTTGCCGATCGCCATCACCCAGTCGCCGATCCGGGCCTTCTGGGGCGCCAGGCGGACATAGGGAAAGTCGTTGCCTTCGACCTTCAGCAGGGCGAGGTCGGTCTTCGGGTCGGTGCCGATCACCTTGGCGTCGAGGGTCTTGCCGTCGTCCATGGTGATCTCGACCGCGGAGCCGTTCTCGACCACGTGGTTGTTCGTCACCACATAGCCGTCGCCCGAGATGAAGAAGCCGGAGCCGAGAGCCTGGCCGAACTGGCGCGGGCGCTCCTGGCGCGGACCACGATCGCCGCGGCCGGGCATCTGATCGCGGAACTGGCGGAAGAAGCGCTCCATCGGATGGCCCGGGGGCAGGTCGGGCATCGAGAACTGCTGGCCGTCCTCGTCGTCGTCGTTGTTGTTGCGGTCGGCGACGTTCTGCACCTTGACCTTCACGGCCACGACGGCAGGCTTGACCCGGTCGATCACGTCGGCGAAGGACGGGACGCTCTGGACCGGCTGCGCCATCGAGCGCAGTTCGGCATGGGCGGGCGTGGGAGCAACCAGACCGCTCTCGACGGCGCCGCCCGCGATGATCGCGGCCACGGCCGCTGCGCCGAGCCACTTTGCGGTGCGCTTGCGGGCGGGGGTGGAAACCTTGTCCAACATCTCTTGTCTCTCCTCGAAGAATCTTCGGCGGAACCCTCTCGGGTTCGTCATGGGAGCAAGATGGGGGGTCGCGCCTTACGGCACCCTCACCCGGAGATGAATTGTTGGTAAGGTTTGAGGATGGGCGGCCTCGGCCTCCCCTCCCTCGTCATCACCGGCCTTGTGCCGGTGATCTCGCTTGTTTGAGGTGCCGCGCCTCACCGGACCGGGATGGCCGGGACAAGCCCGGCCATAACAGCCCGAGTGTCTTGAAACAGCCCGAGTGTGTTGAAGCGGCCACGACGTGGGAGACGTTACCGCCCCCGGCGGGACGAGACCCTGACCTTCCGGCCCTTGGACTTCGCCGCTTTGGCCGGCCTCGCCGAAGCGATCTTCGTCCTCTCGCGGTTCGCACGCCCAACCTTGCGGCTCGGCGCGTCCCGGCCAGGCAGGACCGCGTCCGGCCGCCCGTCGGCGTCGTCGAGCACCCGCTGCGGCGGCAGCGGCGCGCTGCTGCGGGCCACCACGGTGCTGCTGATGCACTGGGTCACGTAGGCCGCGCGCCGCTCCACGATGCGCCGGTAATCGTCGACCTGGATCTTGCGCTTGGGCACGATCCGGCTTCGCGCCTCGATGCGGCAGGACTCGCGCTTGGCGACGAGATCCTCGGCCACGAGATCCTCGCCCGCGCGGGCGGTGAAAGGAAGGGCGAGAAGGAACAGACACAATCCACGGGCCGCAAGCTTCACGACCGGACCTTTCGCAGGGGAAATATCGGGAGATGTGAGTGTCGGATATCAGCCGATCCTCAGCTTGGCGCCGCGACAAAATGGCTTGCTCAACAGAAAGGCGGGAACGTGCTTAACGCGCGCCGCGCCGCCGTTCGAGAGACCGGCCCGGATCGCCCGTCCCGCGGACCCGGCCGCGGGCCGTCAGGCCCCCTGATCGCGCTTGAGCAGGTCCTCGAGCGCCTTCTGCTCCTGCGCGTCGAGTGCGGCGGCGGGCCGCAGGCGGCGTTTCATGGCCGCGTAGGCCCCGATGCCGCCGAGGACCAGAACGAGCGCAGGCGTCAGCCAGAGCAGCAGGGTGTGCCCCCGGAACGTAGGCTTGAGCAGCACGAACTCGCCGTAGCGCTGCACCAGGAAGTCGCGCACCTGGGCGTCCGTGTCGCCCGCCACCAGGCGCTCTCGCACCAGGAGCCGCAGATCCTTGGCGAGCTGCGCGTCGGAATCGTCGATGGACTGGTTCTGGCAGACGAGGCAGCGCAGGCCCGCTGAAATGTCGCGCGCCCGCTTCTCCAGGGCCTGATCCTTCAGCACCTCGTCCGGCTGCACGGCGAGGACCGGACCGGCGAGCGCGAGAGCCGCGAGGAGAGCGAGCACGAAACGCATGGCCTACTCCGCCGGGACCGCAGCCGGCGGCGCGATCTTCGCACGCGCCGGAGCCCCGATGCGCAGCCGCCGGTCCGTCAGGGACAGCGCGCCGCCGGCCGCCATCACGAGGGAGCCAATCCAGATCAGCAGGACGAGCGGCTTGTGGTAGAGCCTCATGCCGATCGACCCGTCCGCCTGCACCTCGCCGATGCTGGCATAGACTTGACCGAGGCCCGTGGTCAGGATGCCGGCCTCCGTGGTCGGCATGCCGCGCGTCACGTAGAGCCGCTTCATGGTCTCGATCGTGCCGAGCTCCCGGCCCGCCCCCATGACCGTCAGGATGGCGACGTCCTCCCGGTAGTTCGCCTCGACGCGCGGAATGATGCGTTCGAGGCGCACCTCGTAATCGCCCGCCCTGAGCCGCTCGCCGACCCGCAGGCTGCCGATGGCTTCCACGCCCCAGGCCGTCGCGGCGATGCCGATGACCGTCAGGCCGACGCCCGCATGCGCGATCGCCGTGCCCCAGGCGGAGCGCGGCAGGCCGCGGGCCTTGCGCCAGGCGACGGCAAGCGGCGTGCCCCGGGACCAGGACCGCGTGAGGATTTCGTTGAGGGAGCCGAGAACCAGGTAGACGCCGAGCCCGACCCCGAGCGGCGCGGCCACCGGCCCGCCGTGCTGGAGCGCGAACAGGGCGACTGTCGCCACCAGCGAGACGCCGAACACCGCATAAAGGCGCTGGGCCGTGCCGAGGAAGTTGCCGCGCTTCCAGGCCAGCGTCTGGCCGAGCGGCAGCAGCAGCAGCAGCGGCACGATCAGCGGCAGGAAGGTGAAGTTGAAGAACGGCGCCCCGACCGAGATCTTCTCGCCGGTCAGCACTTCGAGCGCGAGCGGGTAGAGCGTGCCGATGAACACGGTCGCGCAGGCGGTGGCGAGGAAGAGGTTGTTGAGGACGAGCGCGCCCTCCCGCGACACGGGCGCGAACAGGCCGCCCTGCCGGAGCATGGGCGCGCGCCAGGCGAAGAGCGCCAGCGAGCCGCCGATGAACAGGATCAGGATCCCGAGGATGAACGTGCCGCGCTCCGGATCGACCGCGAAGGAATGCACCGAAGTGAGCACGCCCGAGCGGACCAGGAAGGTGCCGAGCAGCGACAGGGAGAAGGTCAGGATCGCGAGCAGGATGGTCCAGACCTTGAGCGCGTCGCGCTTCTCCATCACGACGGTGGAATGCAGGAGCGCGGTGCCGGCGAGCCACGGCATGAGCGAGGCATTCTCCACCGGGTCCCAGAACCACCAGCCGCCCCAGCCGAGTTCGTAATAGGCCCAGTACGACCCCATGGCGATGCCCAGCGTCAGGAACGCCCAGGCGCCGAGCGTCCAGGGACGCACGATCCTGGCCCAGACCGCATCGATGCGACCGTCGATCAGGGCCGCGCACGCGAACGCGAAGGAGATCGAGAAGCCCACATAGCCGATGTAGAGCAGCGGCGGATGAATCGCGAGGCCCGGATCCTGCAGCAGCGGGTTGAGATCCTGTCCCTCGGGGGCCGCCGGGAGGACGCGGGCGAACGGATTGGACGTGGTGAGGATGAACAGCAGGAACGCGATGGTGATCAGGGCCTGAACGGCGAGCGTGTTCGCCTGCAGCCGCATCGGGACGTTTCGTGCAACCGCCACCACGGCGCCGAACAGGGACAGGATCAGCACCCAGAGCAGCATGGAGCCCTCATGGTTCCCCCACACGCCGGAGATCTTGTAGATCAGCGGCTTCGCCGAATGGGAGTTCTGGACCACGTTGAGCACCGAGAAGTCGGAGTTCACGTAGGCCAGGGTCAGGGCCAGGAACGAGAACGCGATGCAGGCGAGCACGGCGAGCGCGCCCGCCGGCGCCACGGCCATGAGCACGGGATCGTTGGCGCGCGCGCCCCAGAGCGGCACGACGAACTGGATCAGGGACAGCCCAAGCGCCAGCGCGAGTGCGAAATGTCCGGCCTCGACCAACACGAAGGCTCTCCCTTGCTACTGCGTCACGTTACTGCGTCTTGGGCGCGGCATTGGCCTCGCCCATCCAGTGCCCCTGCTTCTTCAGGGTATCGGCCACCTCGCGGGGCATGTAGTTCTCGTCGTGCTTGGCGAGCACGGAATCGGCCCGGAAGGCGCCTGGGCCGACGAGCACGCCCTCGGCCACGACGCCTTGTCCCTCGCGGAACAGGTCGGGCAGCAGGCCCTTGTAGCTCACCTGGATGGCCGCCTGCGCGTCCATGACCTCGAAGGTGATCTGCTGGTCGGAGCCGCGCTGCACGGAGCCCTCCTTGACGAGGCCGCCGAGGCGGATGCGCGTCCCGGGCTGCACGTTCTTCGCCTGGATGTCGGCCGGCGAATTGAAGAACACGATCGTGTCGTTCATGGCGTAGAGCACGAGGCCGAGCGCGATCGCCAGGACGCATCCTGCGACACCGATGAGAGTGAGGCGGCGTTGTTTTCGCGTCATGGCTGAGCGTCGGTCAGTTTCAGTTCCTGGGCCATCGTGTCGATGGTCTTCAAGCCGGCGTTGTCCTGCGCCAGCGCCTCCCGGGCCCGTCGTGCGGCCGCCAGGGCTTTATCACGCTGGCCCAGGACCGTATAGGAGCGCATCAGTCGCGCCCATTCCTCGGCCGAGCCGCCTTGCGCCTCCAGGCGGCTCGCGAGGCCCGCCACCATGCCGGCGATCGCCTCCGGGCCGATCCGGTTGTCCGCCGCCTGGCCGGCCGGCGCGTCGAGGGATGCCAGTTCCTGCCTCACGGCCTCGACCCAGGGCGCGTCCGCGG
This sequence comes from Microvirga sp. HBU67558, assembly GCF_018069605.1. Lineage (NCBI taxonomy): Bacteria > Pseudomonadati > Pseudomonadota > Alphaproteobacteria > Hyphomicrobiales > Methylobacteriaceae > Microvirga > Microvirga sp. HBU67558. The sequence goes on from NZ_JAGPUP010000535.1 coordinate 12,233, forward strand.
GCGAGGATGCGAGCAGTTCCGCATAGGCGGCCTTGGCCTTCGCGGTCTGCCCGTCCTGCGCCGCCGCGCGGGCCAGGTAGAAGCGGGCCTTGGGCGAAGCCGCATCGAGCTTGACGGCCTGTTCGAAGGCCGCCTGGGCATCGGCCGACACGAGCCCGTCCTTGGACATGACCAGGACCTCGCCGTAATTGGCGAACCGGTCGGCATCCGGCGGCAGGGAGCGGACCGCCGCCTCGTAGGCCTTCACGGCATCGTCCATGCGGCCCATGCGGAGGTAGACCGGCGCGATGACCTCCCAGCCGCGGCCGTCCTGGGGGTTGTTCGCCAGATGGGTCTCGATCTGGGCCACCGCCTGCATGAGATCGACGTTGCCGGCCGGCTGGGCCGTTGCAGCCGTCGGCACCTGGGCGGGCGCCTGGGGCGACCCGTAGATTTCATAGGTGGCGAGCGCCAGGATCGGGATGATCGACAGGGCCAGGGTCGAGGCCGCCCGACGGCGGCGCAGGGCCGGCTCCCCGACCGCCGCCTGATCCTGGCCGTGCAGCCCGGTCGCCCGCAGGAGGCGCCGTCCGGCCTCGGCCTTGGCGGCGTCGGCTTCGCTCGGCATCAGCACGCCGCGCGCCTGATCCCGCTCGATCTCGGCGATCTGCTCGCGGTAGAACTGCGTGTCCGGATCCGCCTGCCGCGTGACGGCGTAATGACGCGACAGCGGCCAAAGCACCGCCATCACGGCCGCCGCCGTCATCGCCAGGAGAATGATCCAGATCACCATAAAGTCCTATTTACTGCGTGTCCCCCTGAAGCACGACGGTGGCACGGTGTCACGCGTAAATGTCCTTAAGGCGCGCTCCTATCCCCTGGCAGTTCGAGGATGGCGCGCAGGCCCCCCATGGGCGACGCGTCGAGTCGGAGCGAGCCGCGGTAGAGCGCCGCCAGATCGCTGACGATCGAGAGCCCGAGGCCCGATCCGGGCTTGGTCTCGTCGAGACGGCGGCCGCGCTTGAGGACCTCCGCGCGGGCGGCCTCCGGCAGGCCCGGGCCGTCGTCGTCGATGAGCAGGCGGAAGCGGGGCCGGTCGTCCTCGCGCACGATCTCGACCGACACCTCGACCTTGCCGGCGGCCCATTTGGCCGCGTTGTCGATGAGATTGCCGGCCATCTCCTCCAGGTCCTGCCTCTCGCCGCGGAAGCGCAGGTCCGGCGGGACCGCCAGCGCCACCTCCAGGTCCTTGTCGCGGTAGATTTTCGCGAAGGTGCGCGCGAGGCCCGCGATGACGGGCTCGGCCTCGGTGAGCGTGCCGAGGGTTCCCGCGAGCGCCGCCGCGCGTGCCCGGTCGAGATAGTAATTGACCTGGTCGCGCATGGTCGTGGCCTGCTCGCGGACCCGGGCGGCCACGTCGTCGGGTGCGTTCTCGGCCTCGTTCATGATGATGCTGAGCGGCGTCTTGAGCGCGTGGGCCAGATTGCCGACCTGCGTGCGGGCGCGCTCCAGGATCTCCCGGTTGGTGTCGAGCAGAAGGTTCAGCTCGCCTGCCAGCGGAGAGATGTCGCGCGGGTATTCGCCGACGATCCGCTCCGCCTCCCCGCGCCGGATCGCCCCGAGAGCGCTGCGCAGATTGGCGAGCGGCCGCAGGCCGAAGCGGATCTGCAGGAGCGTGGTGAAGCCGAGGCCGATGCCGAGGAGCGCGAAGGTGACGGTCAGGGCGAAGATGAAGTCCCGCACGGCCACGTCGATCTCGTCGGCCGGGCCGGCGACCCGGATGATGTAGCGTCCGTCCTCGCCGAGATCGATGTCGCGCTCGATGATGCGCAGGTTGCGCTCGTCCGGCGCCCGGCCGTAGCCGCGGCGGATCTGGCCGAAGCGGTTGTCCCCGGTGGCGAGGCTCGGCAATTGCCCGCCGAACAGGGATTTCGACGAGCGGATCTCGCCCGCCGCCGCATTGGGCCGCGCCACCTGCCAGTACCAGCCCGACAGGGGCAGCTCGAACCGGGGATCGCCAATGGGGCCGAGATCCCGGTCCGGATCGCCCGGCCCGACGAGGTTGGACGCGAGCGTGTTGGCGTAGACGAGGAGCCGCTGGTCGAAGGCGCGTTCCGTGTTGTCGCGGTAGAGCGTCGACAGGATGAGCCCGGCGATCAGCAGGATCACGAAGCTCCAGAAGACGGACGAGACCGCGAGACGGACCGCGATGGGCCGGCCCGCGAACCGTTTGACGAGCGGCGACAGGCCGGTCACGTCTTGGTCTGGCTCGCGTCGAGGAGATAGCCCAGTCCCCGCACCGTCTGGATGATGTCGACCCCGAGCTTCTTGCGCAGGCGGCCGATGAAGACCTCGATCGTGTTCGAATCCCGATCGAAATCCTGATCGTAGAGATGCTCGGTCAGCTCGCCGCGCGAAACGATGCGGCCGGTATGGTGCATGAGGTAGGACAGGAGCCGGTACTCGTGCGAGGTGAGCTTCACCGGGTTGCCGTCGACGGCGACCCGGCCCGAGCGGGTGTCGAGCTTCACGGGCCCGCAGGCGATCTCGCTCGTGGCGTGGCCGGCGGAGCGGCGCAGCAGCGCGCGGACGCGGGCGAGAAGCTCCTCCATGTGGAAAGGCTTGGTCACGTAGTCGTCGGCGCCGGCGTCGAAGCCCTGGACCTTGTCGCTCCAGCGGTCGCGTGCGGTCAGGATGATCACCGGGGTCTTGTGCCCCTCGCGGCGCCAGGCGGTCAGGACCGACACCCCGTCCACCTTCGGCAGGCCGAGATCGAGGATGATGGCGTCGTAGGGCTCGGTTTCGCCGAGGAACTGCCCTTCCTCGCCGTCCATGGCGGCATCCACCGCGTAGCCCGCCTGCTCAAGGGCGGTCACGATCTGCTGATTGAGGGTTCTGTCATCCTCGACAACGAGTAGGCGCACGGTTCGAGCTTCCCTTAATGGACCGACTTCACGCGACCGGAGGGTCCGTCGATCGTCACCTGGACGATGCGACCGTCCTTTTGCAGGACCGAGATCACATAGACAAGGTCGTCGCTGTTGCGGCAGAGGCTGGCCCGGACCACGTCGGCGCCCGGGATCTGGCGCCGCGCCGTCATCACGGCGGATGCCGGAGCGACGACGCCCTTGGCCGCCACCGCCTCCTGCATCTCGCGGGGAGGCAGGCAGTTCTTCAGGGCCGCGGCCGCGCTCTGCGCCGACGCCGCCCCCACCATGCCCCACAACGCTATCAACACCCAGACCAGACGCATGAGACGACCATGCCTTTGCCGCACTGAACGAATTCTGAATGCGATCGGGGCCGGCTTCCGTGCCGACGACCGGCCCCATCTCCCTGAAAATGCTTCTAATTCAGAATCTGTTTCGTGGCCAGGATCCGGAACATCGTCGAGGCGATGAAGCTCGCCGCCGCGACGAGCTGGACGAGCGCCTCCTCGAAGGCGCCGGTGGCCAGGGCCGACCCGTCGAAGCCGAGGAGCCCGAGGATGAGCGCCGCGAGGCCGACGAGGTTGGCCCAGACGGTGCGGCTGGCGAGAATGGTCTTGGTATCGAGCATGTCAGACGTTCCTTGAGGACGAGGGTGGAAGGGATGCGAGCCGGAGGGCCTCCCGCTCGACGGCGAGGACGCGCCGGCGCCAGCCGATGCCGAAGACCGGCCAGGCGGCGAGGCATCCGAGAAAGCCGAGACGCGCCTTCATGAGGCGGCGGATCGTCTCCGGGATGTCGGCCGCGCGGGCCGCCTCGAGCGTGACCGGTCCGACGATGCCGTCGGCCGGGACGCCGAGGATCTCCTGCAGCATGCTGGCGGCCCGCGCGGGGCCGGAATTGACCGCGAGGTCGAACACCGCGAAATCGAGCCCGGGCGGCAGCTCGTCCGCCCGAACGGCGTTCCAGAACAGCCGCCGGTAGATGGCGACCGCCTCGCGGCGGGTGAGGCGCCGCACGTCGGCCGCGGAGACCGGACGGCCGCGCGCCCGGGCGAGGGTCTCGCGGGTGATGCCGAACTTGGTCGCGCCGCCCGGGTCGCGGGGATGCTGCACGAAGCCGCCTTCGTGCCGGAGCGTCTGTTCGACGGCGGTCTCGAAGCGTGACGAAGAACCAGTCATCCGCGTCTCCTCACAGTTCCGCCTGCAGGGCGAAGAAGGCCAGGTTACCCAGATAGAGGTTACCGACCGCGCCAACCGATCCGCTGAACGCGGTGCCGGCCTGCAGCCGAAGGACGAGGCCGGCCGCACCGGCCGCCGTCAGGGTCGTGACGGTCAGCGCTCCGGTGATCAGCGTCCAGGACGCGCCGGAATTGTTGTAGAAGCCGATCTGGTTGCCCGACGGGACTCCGTTGAACCAGCCGAGCCCGCTGGTCGTCAGCACCGGGTCGGCCCGCATCGGCACCGGCAGGGTGCAGGGACAATCGATGACGTTGTTGCCGACGCGCTGCCCGAGGGCGCCGAGGATGGCAGGCGTTCCGCCGCTGGCGGCAAGGCGCTGGTAATAGCGCCGGCAGCGCAGCTCCTCGATGTCGGCCGTCACGCCCGCCCAGGGCGTCGCCTGCACGCCGAGCTCCAGCTTGACCCGCCGGAAGGAGCATGGGGCCGACGGCTGGAGCCGCACCGTGACGGGCCAGGTCTCGGACCCGTCGAGCGTGACGCTCGCCCAGCGCCGTCCGGGACCGGCCGGGATCGTGGCGGTCTTCGTCCCGACGGCGACCGGCAGAGGATCCGACGGATCCTCGACCGAGAGCGTCAGGGTCGCGCCGGCGAAGCTCGCCGCGCCGGTCTCGGCCGCCTGGGCGACGTCGACCACCTGATCGAGCGCCCCGGACAGCGAAACCGTGCCGTCCGCCGCGACGCCGAGGGTGCAGCCGCCCGGTCCGGCCTTCCAGCGGTCGAAGCCGTAGATGCCGGCCGCGAGCGCCCCGCCGGCGAACCGGCGCTGGTTCACCCGAAAGGCCGCGTTGATCAGGAGGTTCGCACCCGGCACGTTCGCGAGGCCGCACGGAAAGGACGCGACGCCGGTCCGGCGGTCCACGAGCAGCGCGTCGCGCCACAGGGTGCCGTCGGCGGACACGCGGATGCAGAAATCGTCGCTGCCGATCAGGCCGGTCTCCGCGCGCCCGCTGTATCCGCGCTGGTAGAGCTGCGACAGCACCCCGGCCTCCGTGCTCTTGTCGAGCACGACGCGCAGATCGCCCGTGCCGCCCTCCTCGGCGGACAGCGCCGAGAACAGCGCCGCGTTGAGCTTCGCCGACAGGCGGTTGGTCCCGTCGGCCGCCGTGCCGATCCCGAGCCGATCCAGATTGTCGAGCGCGTCCGGAACCGCCCCGACGGGAGTCCAGGCGGCGCCGTCGAACAGGACGAGCAGATCCTCGGCCTCCACATAGGCGCGCCATCCGGGGCGCGGCGTGAGGAAGCGCCAGCTCGCGAGGTCGAACAGCGCGACGGCGCCCTCATGGCCCGCGAAGGCGCCCGTGGCGCCCGCGCCGACGAGGAAGCGGTCGCCGTCCTCGGGCGAGGCCGGCGGCGCGGTGCGGCCGCGTTCCTTGACGGCGAGCTGCACGAGCGCGTCAAGCGATGCGAGCGCCTCGTTGTGGGTGACGTGCTTTTGCGCCTGCGCGGCAGCGAGCAGCGGCAGGGAGAGATGAGGCGTGGAGGACATGAGGTGATGGGCTCTGATGGAGACAGGGAAATGGGGCCACCCGCCACGTCATCACCGGCCTTGTGCCGGTGATCCCGATACGAAAAGCGCGGCGCTTCAAGCAATCGGGATGGCCGGGACAAGCCCGGCCATGACGGTGGAGGGTATCGTGCCCGGCGCGCCGGCGCGGCCGAAAAGCACGCGGTCGGTCAGCGCACGGCGACCGTTGCATGCCGCTCGAGGCCGCGCCCGGCCACGGCGCTCCATTGCGCGATGCGGACGGCGAGCGCGGATTGAGGCGCGCCGAAATCGGCCGCCTCGTCGGCATGGGCGTAAAGGACGGAGGCCTGTGGGCTGGCGAGCGTGCGCACGACCCCGTTGTCCTTGAGGATGTCGATCGCGTAGCGCTCCGCATCCTCGGCCAGCGGCACGTCGAGCGGCTCCCAGCCGTCGCCGCCCTGGCGCGTGCGGCGCGTCCATGCGAGGCGGACGCCGCCGGCCTCGCGGGTGGCCGCGACATGCACGGGGCTCAAGGGCCTGAGTGCATCCGCCCCCGCCGTCGCGATGGTTTCGGCAACCGCCGGATCCGCATGGTCCCGGCCCGAGGGACCGACGCGGTAGCGCCAGGTCCGGCCGAGATCCTGCAGGCCCGTGGCGAGTGGTACGACAGCCTCGTCGAGTTTGACCAGAAGGGCTCCCGCCGGCACCGTGCGGCCGGCCTCGGGCTCGGACCCGGCGAGGCCGCGCAGGAAGCGCGAGAGCCGATAGCTGCGCTCGCCGATCATCTCGGCGCGCGCGGCGGCGACGATCTCCCAGCGGCCGTCCGGACCCTGCAGGGCAAAGAGGTTGCGGCCGCCGAGCACGGCCTCGTCGTCGAGGCTGCTCAGGGCTCCCGAGGAGATCTCCACGTCGAGCGTGGCGCGCGGGTCCCAGCGCCAGAGCGGACCCGGCGGGAGCGCCGTCCCGGTCCGTCCGATCACGGCCGGCAGGTCGATCACCCGGACGGGCGCGAAGCTGGCGGCATCGCCGGAACGCCAGATCGTCATGGCGCCGGGCCAGGGATCGGCCGCGACCGCCACGTATTGCAGGGGCGCCGGATCGCCGAAGGCCGCCGGCAGGTCGAGCACCACGACCTGCGGCTTGCCGGGAACCGGCGGCGGACGCCTCACCGGTTTCTCGGCGGATGCGCCCGGCCGCTCGAACACGGCGGGTTCGACCGCGCGCGTGCTGACCTTGCGCGTCGCCCCGTCGGCGATGCGCGTGATGCGATGCAGTTTGGGACCCGCATCGGTGGGAAGCGCGATCACGTCGCCCGGCTCCAGGTCGAGCCGCCGCGGCGACAGCTCGAACTCGGCGCCCTCGCGCCCGGCCCACAGGTCCTGAAGCCAGGTCTCGGCGAGGCGCTGCGCCTCCGCCCGGCGGGTGACGACGGCGCTGTCCGCCCTCGCCTCCCGGCGGCTCGCACCGGACAGGCGCCGCGACGCCACGGAGGCGCGGCGATAGTCGGTGTCGCCTTCGATGAATCCGATCTCCACCTGCTGCGGCAGCTCGGTTTCCTGGGCGCGCGTGAGCGTGAGCGACGGCCCCCGGTCGCCGAGCACGAGGTCGTCCTTGGTCAATTGGACGACGGCCCGGCCGCCGCGCCCCTGCCACGCGATGGCACCGCCGCGCGCCACGGCATCGACGCCGAAGAGGCGCAGCAGCGGCTCGAGCGCGCCGCGCACGGACATGGGCCGGTCGATCACGTAGCCGTCGACGAAACCGTCGACGGGAATGGTGCCCGGATCGGCAAACCCGTAATCGCGCAGGATGCGCGCGATGAGGCGGTCGAGAGTCGCGCCCTCGATCCGTCCGGTGATCCAGTGACCCGTCTCCCAGTTTCGGCCGTCCGACCACACGGTGTCGAAATCGGGAAAGGCCGGATAGGGCCGCGCATCCCAGGCCCAGACGAAAACGCTGTCCGGATCGACCATGCGCCCGCCATAGAACGGGGACGTCGGATTGTACTCCGGTGAGAAGCCCCTCTGGGCCGGATCGAAGCGCGAGAGAATGGCCTCGAGCGTACGCGCCTGAGCGAGATCGTCGCGCACGCCGCGGGAGAACGGCGGATAGGCGGATTCCGAGGATTTCGGATCGGGAAACACGTTGGGGCCGTTCGGCCCCTTGTCCACCGCGGGCACGCCGATCTCGGTGAGCCAGATCGGCTTCGCGTGCGGCTGCCACGGGGTCGCGCCGGTCTCGACGCCGTTCACGCGCTCCACGTGCCGGTTCGACCACCACGAGACGAGATCCTTGGCGCGGAAGACCCACGGCTTGCCGTGCGCGCCGTCCGTGATGGGCCGGCGGACCTGCGCGGCCCGCTCGGACGCATCGGCATAGTACCAGTCGAACGCTTCGCCGCCGCCGAGGCGCGCGCGCAGGTAATCGACGTCGTAGACGCTGCGGGCGGCGGAGAGATCCGCGTGACCCGGACCGTCGCGCCAGTCCGCAATCGGCGGGTAGTAGTCGATGCCGACCGCATCGATGGCGGAGCTGGCGAAGAGCGGGTCGAGGGGAAAGCGCACCTCGTCGCCGCCGTCGAGAACATGCGCGCCGTATTCCGTCCAGTCGGCCGCATAGACGATCTTCGTGGAGGCGCGCAGGACATCGCGCGCCTGCCCGGCCAGCGCCTTGAGCCGCGCCACGGCCGGATAGATGCCCGATGCGGAGCGCACGCGGGTCAGGCCCACGAGCTCGCTGCCGAGGATGAAGCCGTGAACGCCGCCGGCTTCTTCGGCCAGGTTCGCGTAATGAAGCACCATGCGGTTGAAGCCCGCCGAGCGGGTGAACCAGCTGTCGACCTGCACGGCGGCGGCGGCCGTGCCGTCGGGCGAGCCGCCGCGGCCCGGCGCGGGATGGCAGGTGATGCGACCGCGCCAGGGATAGGGTGCCTGCCCGGTGCCGCCGTAAGGGTCGGGCAGGTCATTGTCCTTGGGCACGTCCATCATCACGAAGGGATAGAGCACCACTTCGAGACCGCGCGCCTTCAGATTCCGGATCAGGCGCATCACCGTCTCGTCGGACGGGGTGCCGCCATAGGCGGGAGACCCGCCGGCGAGCGACACCGCCTTCGCGGCCTCGCGCGTCACGCCCGCGACCGACCAGGCGGCGCCGTCGGTCGTCTTGGTCTTCACGTCGACGCGCGGCTCGATCAGGCACGACCCGGCGCGAAGATCGTCGCCGAACCAGCTCACCACCAGGGACACGCGCTTCAGGTTGGGGCACAAAGCCTCGAGCGAATCGAGGGAGGCGGCCACGTCGGTGTCGCGCCGCATCTGGTGGCGGTTCTCCGGCCGGGTCTTGCCGAGATCGAGCACCCGCATGACGGGCAGCGTGTCGTAGCCGAACTCGCTCGCCCCGGGGATCAGGCAGACGGCCCGCACCATGCGGTTGAGGCCGTCCACCGGCCGCACCACCTCGAAGGAGAATTGCGGCACGCGGTTGCCGAAATCGGCCAGCGGCAGACGCTCGAACACCACATAGGCGAGGCCGCGATAGGCGGGCGCGTTCTGCGCGCCCTCCTTGGCGACGATCAGCGGATCGGCGCTCTGCGTCTCGCTGCCCGCATGCACGCGCATGGTGAGGGTGCTCAGATCGATCTCGCGCCCGTCGGCCCAGACGCGGCGGATGAAGGCGATGCGCCCCTCGCACAGGCCGACCGCGAGATTGGCGAAGTAGGAATAGGTGGTGGTGACGGTCTTCGGCCCGCTCATGCCCTTGCCGCCCTGGGATCCCCGGTCGACATCGGTGTTCACCGCCTCCTCGAGGCGCGTCGCCCAGATGAGCTGGCCGCCGATGCGCGCGCGGCCGTAGACCCGCGGGATCGGCGCGCCCTCCGTCGAGGTGAGCCCGTCGATGTCCTTGAGGCGCGGGCCCTCCACATGCTTGGTGGTGTCGCCCCCGAACAGCGCGTTGTCGATGGCCGCTCCCGCGAGCCCGCCGAGCGCGCGCCCGGCCATGGCCCCGAGGGGTCCGGCGATCATGCCGCCGACCGCGGCGCCGACGGTTTGCAGAACGATTGTGGCCATCAGTTCGTATCCGGAAAGCGAAAGGCATGGGCGAGGTGTCGCCGCCACCAGGGATGGAACGCCACCTCGGCGACCGACGCGCCGTCATGGGCGTGGATCATCGTGTCGCGCGAAGCGGCAATGGCGCAGTGCTTGGCCGGCATGGCGGCGCGCCAGCGGAACAGCAGCACGTCGCCGGCCGCGAGGGCGTCGCGGTCGATCTCGACGAGGTGTCGTCGCGCGGCGGCAAGCAGCGTGTCGGCGCCCGCCTCCGCCCAGTCGGGCGAATACGGCGGCGGCATTTCGGGCTCGCGGCCCATGACGCCGCGCCAGACGCCGCGCAGCAGGCCGAGGCAGTCGCAGCCCACGCCCTTGAGCGAGGCCTGGTGGCGGTACGGCGTGCCGATCCACGAGCGGGCCTCGGCGAGGATGAGATGGGGTTGGGGCATCGTGATATTCGCAACAGCTGTTCGAACGAACGAAGAAGGATGCGCTGATTCAGGTCGCCGCCAACGACGCCCTCGCGTCATCACCGGCCCTGAACCCTCGACGTCATCACCGGGCTTGTCCCGGTGATCCCGATTGCTTGAGGCGCCGAGCCCCTCCGTATCGAGATGGCCGGCACGAGGCCGGCCATGACGGGCAGGTTGCGACCCGGCGACGCCCCTCACCGGAAGAAGCTGCCGCCGTCGAGGCCGGGCTCGCCCTGCTGCGGCATGCGGATGATGAAATCGTTGCCGGGCATGTGCGGAAAGCCGCGGAAGTTCAACGCGTTCCGGAACTTCGCCCGGCATGTCCCATGGGTCTTGTCGCAGCCGGCCGTGACCCGGAACGTGTCGCCGATCCTGATGGGCTGTGGGGGGCGCTGCCACAGGTCGAATGTATCTGTCCCGCCCGTGGCGCGATGGACCTTGATCTCGACCGACAGACCGGCATTGTCGCCGCTCGTCCACGTGAGCTGGCCCGCCGTGCACCATCCGTCGGCGAAACCGATGCCGGAGGCCGCGAGGGTCAGGGCCCCGTCGGTCGCCGCGACGGCGCCGGTCGCGGAATGGCGCGACGACGACAGATCGATCCCGCACCGCGCATCGCCGAGATCGGCCGCGCAGGTGGCGCGGAAGAGGCGCCCGCGCTCTTCGTCGAACCGGTGCATGAGCCCCCTCACCTCGGCCACGAAGCCGCCATCGGCGCGGCGGATCTCGCCGATCGAGCCGATGTCGAGGAGCAGGCGCTCGTCCACGTTGCTCCAGTTGACGAGCCAGGTCTCGACGCCGGCATCGTCGTAGAGGCCCGACGCGATGTCGTCCTCGGTGAGCCCGGCCGACACGAGCGCGCCCGACACCTCGCCGCCGCCGACCGCGAAGCCGAGCTCCGCCGTCACCTCGGCGGCCTCGAGCCCGGTGCGGGCCGCGTAGATCGTCCCGCCGAAGGCGAGGTCGCGGTCGTGATCGGTGAAGCCGAAGGCCGCGCCGTCGCGCCGCACGAGCCTCCAGCAATGGCACAGATTCGTGGCCCCGCCGGCCAGATGGGCGGAGAGGTTTTGGGAAATGGGACGCATGGGGATTCTGATCTTTATTGGGGCGATGTCCGCGATCTCAGCACGTCATGGCCGGCCTTGTGCCGGCCATCCCGATCGATTGAAACGCCGCACCCATCGGGATCGGGATCACCGGCACAGGGCCGGTGATGACGTGGAGGGTGTCTAAGGCACGATCTCGACCAGCGGGATCTGCGGGATGTCGCCGGCCTCGAAGGCCGAGAGGTCGATGTCGAGCTCGTCCGTGTCGAAACGCACCGGCACGTCGAAGGCGAAGCCGGCCGTCACGATGGCGCCGGCGCGCGGCGGCGCCGTGAAGGTCACGAGACCTGTGGTCGGGTCGCAGTTGAAGCCCGACCCGACGGCCTGCTCGATCCCGTCGAGCGCCACCCGGACGGTGCCGCCGACCGGCTTGGCGATGGGGCGGCTGTAGGGCGCAAACGACGCCCCGTAGGCTTTCACCAGCAGGAAGCCGGCGGTCTGCCCGTCGCCGGTGCCGATGCGCTGGTCGAGGGGCGTCGGCTCCTTGGAGGGCGGGCCGGAGCGCCAGTCGGTGCGGTCGCGGAAGCGGAACCCGTAGAGCCGGCCGCGCCGCTCCTCGAAGAAGGCGATCACCGCGTGCAGCGCGTCGACGGTCCGGACGCCGAGACCCGCATCGTAGCGGCGCCGGGACCCGGCCCAGCGGCTGTTGCGGTGCTCGCGGCCGGACGCGAGCGTGACGATGTCGGTCCGCCGCACCGGCCCGCCGCGGCCGCCGAGGCCCACGTCGAGGGGAAAGCGGACCTCGTGGAAGTCTGAGGCCATGGTCGGTCCTGCTGCAATGTGAAACGAAAGAACCGGGGTGGCGTTGACGGTGCGAACCCCGAACGGCACGGAGGCCACTGGCGATGAGCAACGCTCCCAACGACCTCGCGGAGGATTTCCCCGACAAGCGCGAGCGGATCCACCAGCTCAAGACGAGCGACAACCACTTCGCGCGGCTCTACGACGAGTACGACGAGCTCAACCGTACCATCCACCGGATCGAGACCCGGGTGGAGCCCCAGTCCGAGGATGCCGAGGAGGAGCTCAAGCGCCGCCGCCTGAAGATCAAGGACGAGATCATGGCGATGCTCGACGGCGCGGGCGGGTGAGCCCGACACTCTTCAGCGCGGCGCTTTCCTGATCGGGATGGCCGGGACAGGACCGAGCATGACGGGCGGAGGCCCCGAGAGCCCCTACATGCCGCGCTGGCCGCGGGCCACGGCCCGGGCGAGCGCCGCCGAGACCTGGGCCTCGGAGCGGCGGAAGCTGTCCGCGTCGGGGGTCGAGACGTTGACCGTCACGGAGACCGGCCGCCCGCCGCTCCCACCCGCGCGCACGCCGAGCCGCCCGTCGGGCCCGCGCGCCAGCGGCATCACCGCCTCGGCGCCGCGCTCGCCCATGAGGCCGAGACCGCGTCCCATCGGGAAATAGGTCGGCGCGCCGACCACGCCGCCTTGCGCGAACGGCATCACCAGGCCGCGCGAGACCACGCCGCCCTGCGCGAAGGCCGGTCCGCCGCCGCCGAAGAGCGAGCCGAGGATCGAGCCCAGCCCCTTGGTGAGACCGCCGATGAGCCCGCCCCCGTCGAGGGGCAGCGAGCTCCCGAGCGCCCCCGTCATCATGCCCTTCACGCTCTGGCTCAGGGCCGTCTGCAGGGGCGCGAGCGCCAGGCGCAACCCCGTTTCCACAAGGGATTGGCGCACGGACTTGAGAACGTTATCAAATTTCTTGCCTTCCGCGACATTCTTGGCGAAAGCATTGGACAGGGAATCGCCGAATTTGTCGGAGAGGCCGATGAGAGTGGTGAGCTGGCGCTTGCGGTCGTCCTCTACGCTATTGTTGGCCGCGATGGGGCTTTTGGCAGGGTTGTCGCTCAAACGAGCCTCCTTGGTCTTCCTCTGCGCAGGTCTGACGCTCACTGCACCAGCCTGTGTGCCGAGCCGTCCACCTGACGATGTCTTCGACATCGGAAGCATCAGCGCCGCGCAATGGTCGAAGATGCAGAACGAATGCGACTACGAAGCGACAAAGGCCGTCGCATCGCAGAAGCCAGGTCCGGTCCGCCATTTGGATTGGCGGAACGTCTTCTTCAAATGCTTGGCGCTGAGAGGTGCAAAGCACCTCGGAACGACAAACGATTTCCCGGATGCATGACGATCCGCGACACTATCGGAAAGGCCGATGAGCGCAGTGAGCTGGCGTGCACGGTTTTTCACGATGATGTCGTCTGGCGCGGAAGGGACTCCCTGTCCCTGATCGCGTCGCCATCCGGAAACGCCTCCATCAGGCGTCCGAGATCGCCCCGCGAGGCGGGCTCCGTCCGCCGTGCGCCGTGCAGCCCCTCCCAGGCGGCCGCGAGCTCGCGCGGCGTCGCGCGCCAGAACCCATCCGGGCTCCAGCGCAGCAGGCTCAGGCCCAGGGCCATCGCGTCGTCCCAGGGGAAGGCGCGCGGCGCGCATCCTGCGGGAGCATCCGGACGGGCAGCGGACGAGCCGGTGCTCGTGTCTTCGACAAGCGCATCGTCCGCGACCGGGCGATGCGCTAGGGAGGGTTTGGCGTTTCCTCGCCTCCCCCGAAGGTCACGAGCAGAAGATCGGCGAGCGCCGCGGCGACCGGCGCGATGCCGTCGTCGAGCGGCAGCCGCGCCACCTCCTGGTCGCTCATCGCGTGACCGCCGCCGCGCAGCGCGACCGCGAGCAGGGTGACGAGATCGCGGCTCGCCAGGCGTCCGACGCCGAAGCGTTCGGCCAGCGCCGAGAGGTCCTGGACGCCGAACGCGTCCTCGAGCTCCGCGAGCGCGCCGAGCGTCAGGCAGAGGGTGTAGCGCGTGTCGCCGATCTGCAGCGCCACCTCGCCCCGTCGTCTGTTGGGCATCGTGTGTTCCTTGGTGTGGATTGTCGTCCTTGTCAGGTCAAGGCCGGTGATGGCGGAGGTGGCGCGATGCATGCTGAGGGTCCGCCCGCTCACAGCGCCACGAACGCGAGCGCGCCGGCGGATTCGATGCCCATCTCGAACGTCACCTCGCCGGCATGGTCGCCGCGATATTCCAGGCTCGTGACCTGGAACGGCCCCTCGATGCGGCCGAAATCCGGGATGACGATCTGATAGATCAGAATGTCCCCGTCGAAGAAGACCTGGCGCATGCGCGTATCGGACGCCTCGTCCTTGAACACGCCGGAGCCGGAGATGGACGCGCGGCGCACGCCGGCGCCGGCGAGCAGCTCGCGCCAGCGCCCGGCGGATTCCGCATGGGTGACGTCCACGGTCTCGGCGTTGAAGGCGATCTGGCGCGTGCGCAGCCCCGCCACGGTGACGAAGCCGCTGCTGCCGTCGCCGATCTTGATGAGCAGGTCCTTGCCCTTCTGAGCAGGCATGGGATGTCCTTTGTCGAATGAGGAAAGAGGCCCTTTGCAGGCGGGAACGACACCCCCACGTCATCACCGGCCTCGTGCCGGTGATCTCAGTTCTGTGAAGCGCGGCGCCTCACCGGATCGGGATGGCCGGAACAAGCCCGGCCATGACGTGGCGGGTGCTGACAGGGCAGACGCAGGGCCGGTCATGACGTGAGAGACCGGCACGATATGCGACACTGCCATGACGGGAGGAACGGACCCGGTCACGCCACCTCGGTGACCGCGCGCAGGCGCAGGGTGACGCGGGTGAGCCGCGTGTCCTTGTCGCGCTCGCCGGAAATCTCCGTGACGCGCAGGTTGACGAGGCGGTGCCCGTCGAGGGTCAGCGCCGCGTCGTCGAGGATCGCGTCGAGGCGTTCGGCCACGGCGAGCGCCGTGCGGGCACCGCCGGGCTCGGACCACACGACGATGCCGAGGCTCTGCTCGTGCCCACGCTCGCGATCCGTCGACCAATCGGCGGCACGCACGTCCGAGAACAGCGCATAGACCGGAGCGGCGCCCCGCGGCGGCTCGTCGTAGAGGCGCAACGAGCCGCCCATGAGCGCGCACAGCTCCGCATCCGCGGCCGCCGCGTCGAGGATTGCGCCGCGCAAGGCCAAAACGGGACTCGTCATGGCCGCATCTCCTCGACCAGGCAGACGAGATCGCGCCGCGACCCGTCCGGGTCGGACGCCGCCCGGATCGCGAAGCGGCGCAAGCCCGCGCTCAGGCGCATGGCGCCGGTCACGCCCTCGCGGTAGCGCAGGGTGATGCGGTGGGTCAGGCTCTGCTCGGGCCGGTCGGCGCGCACGCGCTCGACGCCCGAGAGCATCTCGATGGCGCCCCAGAGCTGCGGCCCCGCCGTGTAGGTGCGGATGACGCCGCCGAATCCGTCGGGTCGTTCGAGCGGCAGTTCGAGCACGAACCGGCGCGCCCGCGCGCCGATGCGAATGGGTCTGGTTCTCATGGCAATGTCTTTGAGAGGGAATGCGAGGGTGAAAGAAGGGAACGGTTCCCGCCGGGTCATCGCCGGCCCTGTGCCGACCACGACGTGGGCAGGGATCGGGCGTTTGCGCTTCCCGTCATCACCGGGCTTGTCCCGGTGATCTCGATATGAAGAGCGCTGCGCTTCACAGCATCGGGATGGCCGGGACAAGCCCGGCCATGACGTCGAGAGTGACAGGACCGGACGGGTGATGACGCGAAGGCTGTAGAGGGTAGCAATGACCCCGGCCTATAACCGCGCCCGCTGGAACGGCGCCACGAGGGCGAGCGCTTCGGGCGGGAGGATCTGCGCGCCGGTCACGTCGCCCCGGTTCTCGAACCAATGCGCGACAAGGATGCGGACCGCGAGCTTCAGCGGACCCGGCACCGCCTCGGGCCCCGTGCCGAAGCCCGCCCGCACCGCGATGGAAATCCCGTGCCGCGCCCGGCCCGGCTCCGGCGCGCCCGTCACGGCGATGCGCGGCGGATCGCTCACCAGGTCCGCCTCGAAGGCGCTCGCCGGAACGCCGGACGGGTTGCCTGCGGCATCGGTCAGGGTGATGCCGTCCACCGCGATCAGCGGCGCGAGCGGCAGCAGGATCGTGCCGCCGGACGGCCATCGGTCCAGCACCACGCGCCAGCGCTGCTCGATCAGGATCCGCCGCGATGCCGCCTCGACCATGAGGCGTGCCGCCTTGACGAGGCCCGCGACCAGGTCGTCCTGCGTGCCGTCGTCGCCATCGACGCGGAGATAGGCTTTCATGTCGTCGAGCGTGACGGGCTCGACGGCGGGCCCGCTGATGAATATGGGAATCATCTCGAACAGGGATCCTTTGAAGTGATGCAACGTGTGGTTATGCTCGGTCTTGCCCTGTCGCTCGCCGCGACACGGGCGGATGCCATCGTGGGAGGCAGCGAGGATGCGGGCCCCCTCGCCCGTCGGAGCGTGATGGTGCTGAGCTCGAACGGCGGCGTGTGCAGCGCCGTTGTGCTGGCGCGCGACGTGGTGCTCACCGCGGCCCATTGCGTGACGGGCGCGGCCGAGCACCGGGTTCATTTCCGCGACGAGACCGGCGCGCCCGTGCTGATCGTCCCCGCCGCGAAGGCGGTGCATCCGGGCTACAATGCGAAGGCCATCGAGACCCGGCAGCGTTCCATCGATCTCGCCCTGCTGCGCATTCCCGAGGCCCTGCCGGGGCGCTTCGAGCGCGCGACCCTCGCAACCACGACAATCGCGGAGAACGATCCGGTCACCGTCGGCGGGTATGGGCTGGCGCGCGAAGGCGATGCCAAGACCTCCGGCACCTTCCGCACCGCGTCCCTGACCGCCGTCGAGCCGTTCGGTCCGAGCCGCATCCTGCTCTGGGCCGAGGGCTCCGGCACGGCCAGCGCCTGCCAGGGCGATTCCGGCGGCCCGATGGCGTCCGGAGAGACCATCGCGGCCATCACGAGCTGGTCGTCGCCGGCCAGGGGCCGGCAATGCGGAGGCGTCACGCAGGGCATTCTCGTCGGCCCGCAACGCGCGTGGATCGACCGCATCCTGAAAGGCTGGAGCCGCACGGCCCTATGGGCCGGCGAGTAGGGCTTCCCACCCTCCCCCGTCATGGCCGGGCCTGTCCCGGCCATCCCGATGAGTTGGAGCACGGCGCTCTTCCGATCGAGATCACCGGGACAAGCCCGGTGATGACGCGGAGGGTGGTATGAGCCGGTGATGACGCGCAGAGGAGACGCCCGGGAAATTCATAAACGTCCGGAACCATCGCGAGCGCCCAGATCTTGCCTTGAAAAATTCACCCCCCTCACGGCATCATCATCCCATGCGCGCTCTGCCAACCCTCGCCCTTGCGGTTCTCACCCTCATTGCCACTCCCGCCTGGGCCATCCTGCAGGGCTCCGCCTCGCGCGATCCGAACGGGTTGCGGCGGTCCGTGGTCTCCATCGAGAGCTCCACGGGCGAGCTCTGCTCGGGGGTGATCGTCGCACCGGATGTCGTGCTCACCGCGGCGCATTGCATGACGGACCGCGCCGCCTATCGGGTGACGGGGCTCAGCCGCGCCTTCCGGCAGCAGCGCTTCAACGTGGCGGCGCTCGCCATCCACCCGACCTTCGTGCCCGGCACGACGCCGCGCACGCAGCCCGGCATCGATCTCGCGCTTCTCAAGCTCAATCGGCCGGTCGGGCCCGAGTTCCTCGCCCTCGACCCGACGCAGGCCGGCCGGATCGACGTAGGCGACGGCGTGACGATCGCGGGCTTCGGCGTTCTGACCGAGCGGGCGAGAGGCACCGCCCGGACCCTGCGCCAGACCAACCTGGTGTCGCTCGGCCCCATCGAGGTCGCGAACCGGGTGCTGATCGTCGTGGATCGCGACCGGCTCGCCGAGACGGCGGGCGCAGGCGCGTGCCGGGGCGATTCCGGCGGGCCGATCCTGGCCGCCACGCAGACGGGCTATCTGCTCTACGGAATCACGAGCTGGTCGAGCGGGCCGTTGCGCAGCCGCCAGCCGAGCGCCTGCGGGGGCCTCACGGCCGTCACCCCGCTCGTCGAGCATCTCGGCTGGATCGCCTCGACCATGCGCGGCCTCAGCGGGCTGAACAGCGCCTGGTCGGGAAATTGAACGCCTGACGCGCGCTACCCTCCCCGTCATGGCCGGGCCTGTCCCGGCCATCCCGATCGTGTTGAGCGCGGGGCATCTCTTCATGGAGATCAGCGGCACGAGGCCGCTGATGACGTGGGGAAGGTTCAGCCACGCACCGTCATGGCCGGCCTTGTGCCGGCCATCCCGATAAGTTGAGGCTCGGCGCCTTTCGCATCGGGATCACCGGGACAAGCCCGGTGATGACGTGGCGGGTGGAACGGATGCCGCTCTAAGCGGAGAACTTCAACAGCTTGATCGCCGCGTAGTCCTGCACGCCGCCGCCCACGCGCTTGGTGGTGTAGAACAGCACATAGGGCTTGGCGGAATACGGATCGCGCAGCACGCGCATGCCGGTGCGGTCGACCACGAGATAGCCGCGCCTGAAATCGCCGAAGGCCACCGCGCATGCATTCGCCGCGATGTCCGGCATGTCCTCGGCCTCCACCACGGGGAAGCCCATCAGGGTGGCGGTCTGGCCGAGGCTCGCGGGCGGCGCCCAGAGATACTGGCCGTTGTCGTCCTTGAACCGGCGGATCGCGCTCTGCGTCTTGCGGTTCATCACGAAGGAGGCGTTCTGGCGATAGCCGCTCTTGAGCGCATAGATCAGGTCGACCAGCACGTCGGACGGGTTCTCCGCCGGGAAGGCCGCGCCGCCGGTGCGCACCGTGCCGAGCTTGCCCCATTGCCAGATCTCCTCCTCGACCGTGTCGACGGAGAGAAACCCCTTCGGCTTGTTGAGGCCGTCGCCGCTCACGAAGGCGGCACCCTCCTGCTCGGCGAAAGCCGCCTCCACTTCTTCCGCGATCCAGCGGTCGACATCGACCACCGCGTCGTCGAGCAGGGTCTGGGTAGCGGCCGGCATGGCGTAGATCTCCATGGCCGGGAAGCTCATCTCGGCGAGCGTCGGGCTGGCGGTCTGCGGACGGGCCGCGGTCTCGCCGACCCAGCCGGTCGCCGGACCGGTGGCCGAGACGGCGCGCTTGTACTGGCCGCCGGAGATCACCCGCACCGACGCGATGGCGCGGATCGGCGAGACGCTCGCGAGACGGCGCAGCACCTCGCTCTCGACCGCGTCGGGCACGAGATAGCCACCGTCCGGGCCGGATGCGGCCGACAGGGCCTTCTCCTCGAGCTGCTTCAGCCCGGAGGCCTCGCCGGTCCGGATATAGGCGTGGAACGCGGCCTTGTGCTCGGCCTGCGCGGGATCGCGCGCGGTGTCATGACCGGCGGACAGCGGCGGGCGGGCGCGCTCGAGGGTGAGCCGGTCGATGCGGCGCTTGGCGTTGTCGAGCGCGCTGTCGATGCGGGTGAGCTTCTCGTCGGTCACCACGTCGGTCGAAAGCCTGGTCTCGATCTCGGCGAGGCGCGTGTCGTTGGCGTCCTTGAACGCCTCGAACGCACGGGCGAAATCCTCGAACGCCGAGGCGACGTCGTCGGATACGGCTTTGGTGTCTGGAGCGTGAATCATATCAATCAATCGATCTCGAAAAAGGGCTTCAACGAAAAAGGCCCGCCGGAGGGCGGGCCCGTTTATTTCCCGTGAGGGAACGGTTTCGGCGGCGGGCGTCTCGAAGGACCGTCCGGAGCGCGCAGACGCCCGGCTCTGCGGGACGCGAGCGGGCTCGCTCCACAGGACGGCGCTTGGCGCGGCGGCCTTGTCTCGACGCGCCGCTTCAGCGACGGCGGGTGTTCTTCTGCACCGTGCGGGTCACGGTCGGTCCGGTGGCCGCCCCGATGGCGCCGCCCGCCACTGCGCCGACAGGACCGGCAACCGCACCCACGCCCGCTCCGACGGCCGCGCCGCCGACGCGCTCTTCCGTGGTGGTGCAGGCCGCGGCCGCCAGGCCGATCAGCGCGACGAAAGCAAGCTTCTTCATGACAACCTCCCAAGATACGCGGAGATCCGACGCCTTCCCGTCCAAGAAGGGCCCGCCGCTTCCGCATCCGCGGGGGCGTTCAACTAACGCGCGCCCATGGACAAGGTTCAGGACAATAGTCGCAGTGCCGCCCGGCGGATGCGCGCGGCAAGGTCCGGGCTTGCGTCCTTCACGGCTTCGACCCGCGCGTCGGGCAGCATCGGGAAGGTCACGACGGAAATCTCCCACAGGTCGAGCTTCTCCAGCCGGCGCAGGCCGGTGGGACGCTCGGCGCGGGCGCGCTCGACGCGAAACCCGATGGAGAGCCCGTCGACCGCGCCGTCGCGCATGAGCGCATGGATCTCGCGCGCCCGTTCGACCGCGAGGTTGAGCTTGCCGCGCACGCGCAGGCCGCGCCGGTCCTCGGCGATGCGGAGCCAGCGTCCGATGGGCTGGCCCGGATCGTGCTGCCATAGCAGCCGCACGTCGCGGGCGCCGCGCCTGCGCAGGGACTCGGCGAAGGCGCCCGGCACGACCACGTCCTTGCCGAGATCGGGCTGTCCGAACAGGCTGGCATAGCCCTCGAACACCCCATCCTGATCGACCGCGCCCGGCGGCTCGGGGAGGAACTTGCGCTCATGGATCGTCGCGGTGCCGGGCTTCATCGCACGGCTCCGCGAAGGACCCTAGAAGGAGTCCCGGCTGTCGCATCGAGCTTCTCGAGCTGGCGCACGAAGTCGCGGAACACGAGCGCCGGGCGGCACTGCCCGTCCCGCGCCGCCTTCGGCGCGCGCGGCGTTCGGACCGTGGGGCGGACTATCGAGCGGATTGCGGGGCGGGTCATGAGAGGTCTCCCGAGTGACGGCGGTTGAAGAGGGACAATTCGCGCACGAACTCGTCGAACCGGCGGTTCGCCGCGAAGAGGTCGCGCAGGGTCATGGCCAGCAGGGCGGACGCCCCGCTCGCCCAGACGAAGAGGGCCAGATGGGCAAGATCCCCGCGCCGGATGACGGCCTCGGCGATCTGGTCGAACATGTTCATGATCTGTTCTCGCAAAAGAACTCCGTTGGATGGGCCGAGGGCCGGCGCCGTCCAGGCGGCGGGCCCGGGCGGCGGGCGCGGCGGTCCCCGCGTGTCGCTGCAAGAGATGGCGGGAGGTCGGCGACCGTTGCCGGTCACTCCACGACGTCATGGCCGGGCCTGTCCCGGCCATCCCGATCCGAAGAGCACCGCGTCTCACAGCATCGAGATCACCGGCACAAGGCCGGTGATGACGTGGAGGGTGCGTGAGGCGGTGATCACACCCTCCCACGCCATGGCCGGGCCTGTCCCGGCCATCCCGCTCGGAAAGGCACGACGCCTCCGACGATCGGGATCACCGGGACGGGCCCGGCGATGACGGACGAGCGGGCGCCCTCTAGGGTTGCCGCTCCTGCCCCGAAGCCGCGCGCCCGTAGCCGACCGCCTCGCGCTTCTCGTCGTCCGACAGGAACGCCGCCGCCGAGACGCGGCGCCACAGGCTCTCGCGCTCCTCGGCGAGCGCCTCGATGGCGTCGAGGTCGGGTTCGAGGGTCAGCGCGTCGCCGTAGGCCGGGCCGAGCCAGTGCGCCAGGGATTCCGCCGTGCGCTTGACGAGCGGGATCACCGTCTGGCGGTAGAAGGCGCGGTTGGCTTCCGCGTAGTTGGCATGCGTGCTGTCGCCCGGCAGGCCGAGCAGCAGCGGCGGCACCCCGAAGGCGAGCGCGATCTCGCGGGCGGCCGCCGCCTTCGCGTCCACGAAGTCCATGTCCTTCGGCGAGAGCGACAGGGGCCGCCAGTCGAGCCCGCCTTCGAGGAGCAGCGGACGGCCCGCATTGCCGGCGCCCTGGTAGTTCGCCTCGAGCTCCCCTTTCAGCCGGTCGAACTGCTGGTCCGTCAGGCTCGGGCCGCCGACCACGAGGGCGCCGGACGGCCGGGCCGCGTTGTCGAGGAGCGCCTTGTTCCAGGCGCCCGCCGCGTTGTGGATGTCGAGCGCGGTCGCGGCCGCCTCCATGGGGGAGAGGCCGTAATGGTCGTCCGCCGGATGGAACAGGCTGAGGTGCAGGATCGGCGACGGCGCCTCGTCGCCGCCGGTCGCGAAGCGGATCGTCTGTGCGCCGACCGCGTATTCGTAGGCGGCCGGCCAGCCGTCCGCATCGGGCACCACGCGCATCCTATCGGGCCGCAGCGCGTGGAGCTCCTGCGGCGTCCCGTCGACGCTCACCGCCTCCACATAGGCGTTGCCGGACACCATGAGATGGCCGTAGACGCCCTCCAGGAAGCGCTGCCCGCCCTCGCGGGCGTTGGGCCGCGCCAGCAGGGCGAGGAGCGGATGGGCGGCAAGCTCGCGGCCCTGGCCCTTGAGCATCAGGGGCAGCGCGGCCGCCGCCTCGCTCACGAGCCGCACGGCGCGATGCACCACGGCGTTCTTCTGGAACCCCTCGCGGGAGAGCGCCGCATAGTCGCGCGGCGTCCACACGGCGCGCCCCGCCCCATAGAGCGCGACGGCGCGCTGCACCCGCGACGCCTTGGCCTCGGACGGCGCCCGGGGCCGGCGGAAGAATCGATCGAACATGAAAAGCTCCTGCCCGGCATGGGGCATGAAGGGATGGTCTGACGGGGTGAGGCAGGTGCGTCATGGCCGGGCTTGTGCCGGCCATCCCGATGGTGTGAAGCGCCGGCCCGTTCCGATCGGGACCGCCGGCACGAGCCTGGTGACGACAGGACGAGTCCGAGGGCCGACACGCCCACGGACACGGAAATGCCTGCCGGTTCTCCACGCTGGCGACAACTTCCGCAGCGGATGCCGAAGAAGGCGGCAGTTTCCGCCCGGTTGTCATTGGACGGTCACAGACCCTGCGGTAATCTTTGACCGTTGCAGGGGCTTCCGGCGACATTCACGCGCCAGCCGAGCGGGTCCCCCTCCTCGGCTGGCGCGACCAACAGTTTCTCGGGCTCGGCCGTCCTTTCTCCTATTCGGGACGGCATGAGGCAGATGGCGGGGCGGAGCGGCACGGATGGACTGCCATCCGCCCCGGCCCTGCAGCCGGACCCGCATCGCCTCCGGGCGCCCGTCCGTTCCGGCGCCATGCTCCTTTGGAGACACGCTCGCCCGAAAGGCTCACCCCATCAGGAGACGTTGAGCATCGCCGCGCGCCGCTTACCTTAACGGCTGTGGCTCCATCTCTTGCCCCTACGGGAGTCACGGCGCCCCGGCCGATGCGTGCGTGAACACCGTCCTTCGGCTGGGGCGTTTTTTTCGAATGCTTCGGGCCGGCGATCGCACCCTTCCCACGTCATGGCCGGCCCTGTGCCGGCCATCCCGATTGATCGAAGCGCAACGCCCTTCGGATCGAGATCACCGGGACGAGCCCGGTGATGACGTGGAGGTTGATCGACGGGTTCG
The DNA here is from genome assembly GCF_018069605.1 of Microvirga sp. HBU67558. Classification (NCBI taxonomy): domain Bacteria; kingdom Pseudomonadati; phylum Pseudomonadota; class Alphaproteobacteria; order Hyphomicrobiales; family Methylobacteriaceae; genus Microvirga; species Microvirga sp. HBU67558. Next base: position 35,744 of record NZ_JAGPUP010000535.1, read on the forward strand.
CGCGACAACCTCCCCCTCACAGCACGCGCACCCGCGGCTCGCGCCGCTCGCGCAGCATCAGCTCCGTCAGGGCCCAGACGAGCGCGTCGAGGCGGTCGGGTGAGCGGCCGGAGGTGAGGCCGCCGGGGCCGAAATCGCACATCTCGTCCTCGAGCTCCGGCAGCGCGCCCACGTGGCGCACGCGGTTCTGCGCGTAGAGCACCGAGACCGGCTCCGCGCGCAGATACTTTCCGCGCGTGGCGCGCACGCTCACCACCGGCACGGACGGATCGACCTCGCGGATCACGCCGGTCGCCATCTCGCCGCCCTGGTTCGTCTCGACCACGAGCGCATCGGCCTCGAGCCTGCGATAGACCGCCACCGCCTTCGCGGCCCAGTCCGGCGGCTTCAGGCCCGACGCGGTCGCGTCCTCCAGCACATGGGCCGTGCCGGCATCGTCCACGCCCGCCGCGACGATCCCGCAGGCATCCGCCCGCTTCGACGACGAGGCTGGCGGATCGACCGCCACGACGATGCGCGCGAGCGGCGGTGCCGACGCAACGCGGCTGCCTTCGATCATGTCGCGCGTCCACAGGGCATCCGGGCGGTCCTCGATGATGTCGCCGTCGAGTTCCTGCCGGCCGAGACGCGTGCCCGCATAGCGGCGCATCACCGTGTCGAGGAAGACCGGCGCCAGGTTCTCCGCATTGTCGGCGGTGCGCATGCGCGACACCGCCACGGTCGGATCGGCGAGGAAGCGCTTGATGAGCGGGATCGGACGCGGCGTCGTGGTGACGATCTGGCGCGGATGCGCCCCGAGGCGCAGGCCGAACTGCAGCATGTCCCAGGTCTCCTCCACGTGCCGCCACTTGGCGAGTTCGTCCGCCCAGGCCGCATCGAATTGCGGGCCGCGCAGCGAATCCGGATCCTCGGCCGAGAACACCTGCGCGACCGCGCCGTTCGCCCATTCGAGCTTGCGCAAGGACGGCGACCACGCGGGGCGCTCATGGCGCGCGTGGACGGCGAGGATTCCGGCCGGCCCCTCGATCATCACGTTGCGGGCGTCGGAAAACGTCTCGCCGATCAGCGCGATGCGCCCGGACGCCTGATGGGCGAAATCGGGAGCCCCGAGGGCGATGCCGCGAACCCATTCGGCGCCGGTGCGGGTCTTGCCCGCGCCGCGCCCGCCGAGCATGAGCCAGACGGACCACGGAGCATGCGCGCGGGAGAGCCCCGGCAGGCGCTGCTCGGGCCGGCAGCGGACCGGCCAATGGCGCAGGACCTGGTCGAAATCGTCGTCAGACCAGGATGCCGTCGCGTCCGCGAGCCTCCTCTTCCGCGATAACCCGGTCAAGATGGTGAGCAAGTTCGTCGCGCAGCTCGTGGAGGCTGCGCCTTGGTTGATCGCGAGGCTCGGTGACATCGAGCGATGAGCCTTCCTGTTGCAGCAGGGCCCGGGCCGCCGCCAGCGTTCTGGCATAGGCGGCGAGCCGGCGGGCCGTCCTGTCGTGGTCCTTGGCGCGTCCGGTGCGCTGCTCGTCCATGAGCGTGTCGATCTGCGCCCTGGTCGCCTGGGCGAGCGCGCGCGCCGCATCGTTGACGGACGCCGTGGCGGCCTTGTGCAGACCGGCGATTCCGCCCTGGTCCTTCGCAGCCTTGCTCAGCGCGTTCTCGTTCAGCGCGGCATAACGCGGCGGCCAGCCCCAGAGATCGCGCTTCCGGGCGAAGCTGCTCGACGAGATGCCCAGGAATGCCTGGATGTCCGGCAGATGCTTGTCCGGCTGGCGGGCATAGATCTCCCAGGCCTGCTGCTTCTGCTCGTCGGAAATGTCGATTCTCTGGCCCATGGATCATGCCAATAAAAAACCGCCCAAGCGGGGGCGCTTGAGCGGCGGAGGTTGCACCGAGCGGTGAATGCGGGGGCTTGATTCACACTTCGTCAGTGTTCACGTTTTGTACTCTAAGAGCGTCGCGCTGTCAAGGGGAAAATTCCTGTCCGGAATCGGGCACAGGGGTATGCCCTCCTGGAGAAGGCCGCCTTCCTCCTCCTGCGACCTTCCACGGGATGGCCGGGCCTCATGACCGGCCATCCCGATCCGGTGAGGCGCGGCGCTCCAGATGATCGGGATCACCGGGACAAGGCCGGTGATGACGTGGAGGATGGTGCGGGCCGGTGACGACACCCTCCTCCGTCATGGCCGGGCCTGTCCCGGCCATCCCGATCCGGAAAGGCTCGACGTTCCAATCGATCGGAATCACCGGCACAAGGCCGGTGATGACGTCGAAGGTGGGACGAGCCCAGCGATGATCCGGATAGAGACGTCAAGGAGCGTTCGCGAATGTTCCGGAATGGCCAGGAGTTTAAGGATAGTGTCACAGGTTTCCTGGACGGAATCAGAACAAGTGGCCAATGAACGGGAAACCTCGATTCCGTTCCATGCAAGTCGGGAATGGCCGCATTCGGCAGGTGAATTCCGGCCCGGTGCCGGTCAGTCCCGTCGGCCTCCGAGCGGCGACGCGAGGCTCATGATTCGCGACACGAGTTCGGCCTGCCGATTCGTCTGCGTCTTGCGGTAGATCCCCTCCAGGTGGGTCTTCACCGTCGAGCGGGCGAGGCCCAGGATGTCGGCGGCGTCGGCCAGGGTATGTCCCTGGAGCACCTGGCCCAGCACCTGCAGCTCGCCGATGGTGAGCCGATAAAGGGAGGCGGCGCTTGCGAGCGGTGTCGTGAACGCCGCCTCCGGCTCGCGCAGCAGCACCAGGATGGGACTGCCAATCTCCTCCCCGGCCTGGTCCAGCGCGGCCCCGGTGGCGTGCATCGTTCGTCCCGCCGAGTCGGTCAGGAAGGCGTCAATGCCGTGATGCGTCCTGCCGGTGCTGAACGATCCGAGCATGCCGAGCAGCCGCACGGCCTCCGGGGTCACGCCGACCAAGCGGCCGTTGTGGTCGCGCAGCAGCTTCTGCGAAGCGAGCTCCTGGTCGGCCGCCCGGTTGCGGAACAGCACGGTGCCGTCGGGCTCGACGATCAGCGCCGCGATCGCGAGCGCATCGAGGGCCGCGCGCAGGGTTCCGGCCTCGACGCGGCGATGACCGATGACGCCGGAGATGTCCACCGCGCGCTTGATGTGCGGCGAGAGGAGCCGGGCGAGTTCGAGATCCTCGTCCCCGAAGGCTCCCCGGGCCTCACTGCCCACGACGCCCCAGGTGGCGAAACTCGTCACCGTTCGCGTGAGCGGCGTCGTGACGTAATCGAAGATGCCGCGGTCCATGAAGCAGGTGCGCCAGAACCGGCTGCGATGGAGTTCCGGAAAATCCCGCGTCGTGCAGAGGGGCTGCCCGACCGGGGCGGCCAGACCGATCGGAAGCGCAGGATTGATGTGGACGTTGGCCTGCACCTTGGCGACGAGTTCGTCGGGCCAGTTGTGGACCGCCGCGATGATCTGCCTTGGCTCGAACGGCTCGTGGACCATCAGGTCGGCCATGACACCGCCGAAGGCCTGCGTGATCTCGCCGAGAACCGCCGGCCAGGCCGACGTATCGAGAGCGCAGTCGTAGATGCGGCCGATCAGGTCCGAGAAGGCTTGGTCCGGCTTCATGGAATCCCCCGGGGCGACGTGGACGACGTGCGCGCGAGCACATCCTGGCAGCGTAACCGACGCCGAATCGCCGGCCCTCCGCCAAATGGCGGAGGACGGCGCGTTTCGTCCGATTCATCCTGATCCACGAGCGCTCATCCTCGATTCGATCCTCCGGATCGGGAGCGGCCTGCGGGCGGCTTCCCGATCCCAGACTGGAACCGCGAAGGAACAGCCGATGCGACATGCACACCTGGCCCTCACCGCCCTCCTGGTCGCAGCGGCGCCACCGGCGATGGCCGGTTCGGCGGCGTTGGACGTGGAGGGCGAATGCGGCGCCATCGCCGACGCCGATGGGACCGGGTGCGGCTGCCAGGGGCGCTATTTCGCGAGCCGGTTCGGACCGGGGGACGGCGCGGCAGCTCTGCACCTGGTGGCGCGCAGCTACGTGAGCGAGCCGCGCTCCGCGGCGTCCGTGCTCTACGAGCGCTTCGGCGCCGAGACCCTCAACAGGGTCGCGTCTCGGATCCTGGACACGCGCGACGATGTGGTCGCCTACTGCCCCACCAGCGTGCACGTCGCGGATTGACCATGCCGGTCACGACCGCCGATGCGGCGCTCCTGGTGTTCACCGCGTGCAACACGGCCAGGATCCTGGCCTATCTGCCGCAGATCGTGAAGATCAGCCGAGACCGGCAGGGCGCGGCCGCCATCTCGTACACGACCTGGACCCTCTTCGGCGTCTCCCATCTGTCCACGGTGGCCTACGCGGTGCTCGTGGTGGATGACTGGCGCATGGCGACGGTCTTCGCCGGCAACACCCTGTGCTGCGTGCTGATCGTGACCCTGACCGTCTGGAAGCGCCAGGACTACGCCCGGCGCCGGGCACAGGAATGTTCGGTTCCGTACCCCAGGGCGTTCCCGGACCGGCGGTGACGCCGCCGCGCCCCGGCCGCTGGCCGCCAGGGCGGCAACCATCGGAGGACCTCGGACATGATCGTGGGCTGGATCGACCTCATGGGTTATGCCGCGTCGGGCCTGACGCTGGCGACTTTCGCCCAGCGCACCATGCTGCCCATGCGCGTCATGGCCATCGGGGCCAATGTCTGCTTCATCGGCTACGGGGCGATGGGCCCGTTCATCCCGGTTCTCGCCCTGCACGTCATCCTGCTCCCGGTCAATGTCCTGCGCCTTCGCGCGCTCCTGCGCCCGGCCCGGGAGGAGGCCGGGCTCGCCGGGCAGCGAGCCGGCGATCAACGGTCGATCGCCGGCATCTCCAGCGGCTTGCTCTGAGGCTGGCGGCGCGGGCCGGAGCGGCGGGATCGCCGGTCAGGCGAGCCTGACATCCACGGCGATCATCTCGTGATCCGACACCGCCCTGCCCTCCCGGTCGAGGGCCGGGACGATCCGCGGGTTCGCCGCCTCGAGCCCGCGCACGACGATCCAATCGAGCTTGCCGAAGGGCGGCTCGTGCTTGGTCTTCGGCCCCGGCGTCTGGGTCGGGCGCGCGAGATTGGCGCCTGCCCAGGTAAAGCCCGCCCGCGCGAGATCGCCGAAGAGCGGCTCGGTGCGCTCCGGCGCCTCGAGGAGGAGATGCAGTTCGTCCTCGGCCCGCGGCAGCGCCTTGGTGTTGAAGTCGCCGCCGATCACGCAAGGCGCGTCCGGCGCGAGGGCATCGAGCGCCTGCAGCAGGGCGCGGATCTGCGCCTGCCGGTCGGCCGGATCGGTCTTGCTTTCGAGATGGGTGCTCACGACCCAGAGGGGCTGCGGCGCATCGCCGATACGGGCGGCGAGCGCCATGCGCCGGCCGATCCGCCTCTGCGCGCCCGAGAAGCCGGAGAACCACAGGCCGCCCTCCTCCAGCGGGATCAGGTGCGGCGCCTCCAGGGCGAGGCCGGTCACGATGGCGTTGCCATGGAGGCTCGCCACGTTGCGCTCGCCGGCATGCTCGCGCATCTCGCCCGCATCGCCGAGATCGAGTTCCACGAACTCGGCGCCGAACAGATAGCCCTCTCCGGAGGCGGCGGTGAGATCGCGCAGGTTGTGCGCGTTGCCCGATCGCGCCATGCCGCAATCGACCTCGCTCAGGAGCGCGATGTCGGCGCCGGCCCGTTCCAGGAGAAGGCGGGTCGCCGGCCGGTTCCCGAGACGCTCGCTGTTGAAGGCCGCGATCCGAAGGGTCGCCGGACAGGCCCGGACGCGGTCGGGCGGACGCTGTTCGATCGCCGCGAAGGCCGGGATCCGCCGCAGCAGGCGCGCATGGATATCCTCGCCGCGCCGCGATGCCGCTCGGGCCTCGTCCAGGATGGTTTGGTCCGGAACGGCGAGGTTCGGCACGACCCTGTCGATGACGGACCGCATGATGCGCGCTTCTCTCAGAAACAGGTTCTCGGTCCTTCGCCAGATAGGGCGCTTCGCCCCGGCCGGAGCGTCGGGATTCAGGAATTTTTCAGCGTGACCTTTAGGAACTTTTTTATGCCAAGCCCGTTATATGTGCGCATCAAGCTTTGCCGGGAGGAAGCCCATGATCTTTTGGGCTGCTGTTGTTGCGCTCGTCGTGGGCGCATTCGTCTATGTCGGCGACCTCTCTTCGGCCCTGCCCTCGGCCCTCGTCAGCCTGGCGGAGATCGGCGGCGTCGTCGCCCTGTTCACCCTGGTCTGCGCCGCCGAGGTCTTCAGCATCCCGAAGGGGTCGAGCTTCGACAAGGGATCTCCGACCCCCGAAGCCTGACCGGCTGCCGCCGCCCGACGGACCGTGCCGGGGACGGCTGTTCTGCGAATAATGTTACGATAAATCCTTGCATAGGCTGCAGGTCGTGCTAATCCTCGCGGCATGAGCATGCCCGACCCGACCGCCCCTGCCTCGTTCGATCCGGACCTTCACGGCGCCGACCTCGGCGTTGCCCTGCGCGATGCGGCGGGACGTTGCCGGCACGGGGCCGAGCCGCCTGGCGAGACCGGGGGCTCCGTCATTCGGCCGGACGTCGTCGCTGCCGTCGCTCCAGGCTTCGTCTCATGGGCGACCCTCGAAACCGCCATGGGCCCGCGCCGGATCATGTCCTGGACGAAGCGCCGCGCGCCAGGTGCCGTCCGGCGCCGGCGCTGACGGGCGCGCCCTGCGTCTTTCCCGAGCAAGATCAAGGCTCTGAGGGGCGGACGCATAGATCATTAGTCGATAGTACCGCCAGGCTTCTTGCGAAGGGAACCGAATTTAGTGTCAAGTGGCGCCAAGTGACGGAAGTCACGAGCCAGAGAGGAAAAAAAGCAATGAAACGTCGTCAGTTCCTGCAGGCCGCAACGGTCGGCGCCGCCGCCACCGCGGTGGCCGCCCCGGCGATCGCCCAGTCCAGCCCGGAGATCAAGTGGCGCCTGCAATCGGGCTTCCCCAAGTCCCTCGACACCATCTTCGGCGCCGCCGAAGTGATCGCGAAATACGTCTCGGAAGCGACGGACGGCAAGTTCCAGATCCAGCCCTTCGCGGCCGGCGAAATCGTCCCGCAGCCGCAGATCGCCGACGCGGTCGGCAACGGCACGGTCGAGCTGGGGCACACCTGCTCCTACTATTACTTCGGCAAGGATCCGACCTTCGCCCTTGGCACGGCGGCGCCGTTCGGCCTGAACGCCCGTCAGATGAACGCCTGGCTCTATCAGGGCGGCGGCAACGATCTGCTCAACGAGTTCTATGCCAAGCACAACCTCTACGGCATGCCCGCCGGCAACACCGGCGTGCAGATGGGCGGCTGGTACCGCAAGGAGATCAAGACGGTCGACGACCTGAAGGGCCTGAAGATCCGCATCGCCGGCATCGCCGGCATGGTGATGCAGAAGCTCGGCGCCGTGCCGCAGCAGATTCCCGGCGGCGACATCTATCCGTCTCTCGAGCGCGGCACCATCGACGCCGCCGAGTGGGTCGGCCCCTATGACGACGAGAAGCTCGGCTTCTCGAAAGTCGCCCCGTACTACTACTATCCGGGCTTCTGGGAAGGAGGCCCGGCGATCCACCTGTTCGTCAATCAGGGCAAGTGGAAGGAACTCCCGAAGTCGTACCAGGCGATCCTGACGACGGCGGCCGCCTATGCCAACAACGACATGCTGGCCAAGTACGACGCCCGCAACCCGGCCGCCCTGCGCCGCCTCCTCGGCGCCGGCACGCAACTGCGTCCGTTCTCGCAGGAAATCCTCGAAGCCGCCTACAAGGCGACCAACGAGGTCTTCGACGAGGTCTCGGCCAAGAACGCGGATTTCAAGAAAGTCGTCGACGCGGTCAAGGGCTTCCGGAACGAGGAATATCTCTGGTTCCAAGTGGCGGAATACGCCTACGATACCTTCATGATCCGCGCCCGCGCCCGCGGCTGATCCGTTCAGAGCCATCACCGTAGAGAGGGCGGCCGAAAGGTCGCCCTTTTTTCTCGCCCCCTTCGTGCCCAGATAAGACGCTCGCCGCAACGGACCTCGTGCGCTCGCGCCTCGGCGGGCGCTGGGCCATCGCCTGAGTATCAAGGGGCACCGACAGACGATGCGTTGGACGTTCCGGATCAGTTTTCTCCTTTTCCTCGCCTGGGCGATCTTCATGGTTTCGCCCTTCGTCGCGCTCTACGATCTCTCGAAGGCCGTCGAAGCCCGAGACATCGGTCGGATCACCGAACGGGTCAACTTCAATGCGCTCCGCGCTTCCCTGGCCCGTCAGATCCTGGGCGAGTACCTGAAGAGCCAGGACCTCGACGGACTTGGCCAGCAGGCTGCCGCACAGGCCGGCACCGCCGTCCTGAACCCGGTTCTCGAAGAACTCATCACGCCGCAAGCCGTCATCGACCTTCTCGACGACGGGCAGTTGCAGCAGGTGGCCGGCCCGCAGGGCCGCGGCGCCCTCTTTTTCCCCGTCGGCTTCGATGCTTCGTCGCTCGAGAACGGGTGGCGCACCTTCATCTTTTCGGAATCGCAAGGCTTCCGCTCGGTCACCATCCCGCTCCCGCCCGATGAACCGAAGGAGCGACAGTTCAAGATCACCCTGCGCCTGAGTGGCACAACCTGGCGGCTGACGGGGATCGAACTTCCCGATCCGCTTCGGGAAGAATTGATCAAGCGCGCGACGGCCGCAACGAAGTCTAGGCCAAGGCTCTAAGGCTAATGCTGGAACCTTAAGCATAAAAGGGGCGTTACCCATCAGACGATTATCTGATGAAGGATCAAGTTATGCGTAAGTTTGCTTTCGGGATCGCCGCAGCCTCCCTCTTGATCATGCCTCACCTTGCTTCGGCACAGGAAGGCACCGCCGCAGGCGTCGCAACCGGCGCTGTGACAGGCGCCATCGTCGGAGGTCCGGTGGGCGCGGTCGTCGGCGCCGGGGTCGGCGGCATCGCGGGTGGTCTCGCCGAGCAGAACGCGAAGATGCAGAACGCCCCGGGCGTCGTCGTGGTCCCCGATGCCGCGACGACCGGGTCGATCCGGCAGCGGACATGCACGGTGGACGCCTACGGCAATCAAGCCTGCACGGAGGTCGTTCGATAGCGGGAGAGTCGATCAGAGATGCCGAAAAGCCCGCCTGGGAAACCAGGCGGGCTTTTCGCTACGCGGGACTAAAACAATCCCTAAACAGTCCTCATCGATGAAGAACAGTATTCAAAACGTTGGTCAGTGGATGAATAGCCACCCCACCATTGCGAGCGGAAACACAGTGCCAAGAATAAAACAGATGACTTGCGAAGTCATTTGAATCCCTCCATGGCACGATAACCGGTAACATTAAAATACGTTCCCCCGAACTACGAAACTGCGCAAACAGATCCCGCGGAACCACAAGGATGTAGTCTGAAATATCTTGGATCTACGTCGACATCGATTGAGGGAACCGAGCCCCGCCGCCTCGATTGTCACAACAGACAGCGTGAGGCGTAAACGATGATGGATCAGGACCGTTCCGGGTGGGGCAACATGGACGACGCGCAATTCGTCCGTAAGACCTTGATCGTTCTAGGCATAGCGGCGCTCGCCCTCCTCCTGTGGAAGCTGTCGGATGTTCTTCTCCTCGCCTTCGGGGCCGTTCTGGTGGCCATTCTTCTGCATGCGGCTTCGGAGGCTCTCGAACGCTTTCTCAGGGTGCCCAGCCGCTGGAGCTTGACCGTTGCCAGTCTGCTCATCTTCATCCTGTTCCTGGCCATCATTACGCTGTTCGGAACGCAGGTTCGGGCCCAGTTCTCCAACGTGGTCGAGCGGCTGCCTTCGGCAATCGACAATTTCAGCAAGCAGCTCGGCATCGGCCCAGTGAGCGACGATCTATCGGAGATCGTGAACAATGCGCCGACCAGCGGAATGGCGGCTCGGCTCGCCGGGATCGGCGGCGCCATTCTGGATGGGCTGGCGGACTTCATCCTGGTGGTGATTGCAGGCCTCTACATCGCGGCCGCGCCGCGCGTCTACCGCCAAGGCTTGGTCAAGCTGTTTCCCGTAAGGCATCATGGGCGGGTCGAAAGCTCGCTGCAGGCATCCGGCCAAGCCCTGAAGCTGTGGCTGACCTCGCAGCTGATCGCCATGGCCTGTGTGGCGGTGCTGTCGACCATCGCGTTCTGGCTGATCGGCCTGCCCTCCGCGCTTGCGCTCGGCCTCATTGCGGGCATGGCCGATTTCATCCCGTTTCTCGGCCCGATCCTGGGAGCGCTGCCGGCCGTCCTGATCGCCTTCAGCGTGAGCGGCGAGGCGGCGCTCTGGACCGTGGTCGCGGTTATCGCGATCCAGCAGATCGAGGGCAACGTGATCTTCCCGATGGTTGCGCGACGGGTGATCAGCATACCTCCGGCTTTGGCGCTGTTCGCCATCCTGATCGGGAGCGTCCTGTTCGGGACCCTGGGGCTGATCTTCGGCTTCCCCCTCGCGGTGGTCACCTATGTGCTGGTGAAGAAGCTTTATGTGCGCGAGACGCTCGGGGAGCAGACCGACGTCCCGGGCGAGCCGGGCCATGGCGGTCGACGGGAGGCCGATTCGAAGGCGTGAGACCAAGCGAGACACGCGAGGCCGACAAGGCCCACGGCCGCCTGCAATCCCGAGGAACACGCCCTTGAGCGCATGAGCATATGCCTTACACTATGATTAGCTTCTATGCGGCGGAATGAGATCCTGCGCGTCCTGCACCTTCTCGCCAGACAGGTCCCGCATCGTTTTGAGTCCAGGAATGATCGTTCGAAGTTGGGGTCCGACGAAATCGATACATGAAGGAGGCTGGCATGAAGGCTTATAAGCTCGGTCTGTTGGCGCTGTTCGGAACCCTGTCAGGCCTGCCAGCTGCGGCGCAGCAGCTCCCCCGTTTCAATGTCGAGGCAACCTGCAAGGAGGCCCAGCCCCTCACTCCACAGGATACGAACCCTTACGAGAGCTGCATGCGGGACGAGACGGCAGCCGAACGCCAGCTCCGAGACATCTGGAGCAGCGCGCCGGAGGGCACGCGCACGACCTGCGGGCAGGAAGCGCAGATCGGCGGGACGCCCAGCTATGTGGACATGCTCACCTGCCTGCAGGTCGCCCAGGGAACGAGCCCGACCCTGACGTCGCGTCGCCGGAAGCCCGGCCAGTAAACCGCTCGGGCGAGCTCTGGACCAGACAATCTCACATTTGTGGTGGCGGAATGGGATTGGAGCGGCGCGGCTTTGGCGCCGCGACGAGGCGAAACTGCACTGGGGGCGACGTCCAGTCGAACGGCAGTTGGAGGGGAACGGAGCAGGTGGTCAGCAGGTTGCGGCCCTCCCCGTTCCTGACCTCGAACACGAAGCCGGGCCGCTCCAGCTGCGCGCAGCTTGGCCACCGATCGAAGTCGATCCAGTCACTCATCGGCGGATCTCCTCGAACCTCCATCAGAGAAGGAAGTCGCTCGCGGCGAGGGTTGTGATTCCTGCGACATTGATGCGGAAATCCGCGATCTTGTCGCCGTTGACGTCCCCGGAGAGCACGCTGCCGGAGAAGGCCAGCTGTCCGCTCGCACCCGTGAACGCCTTGTTGCCGATGAACGAGAATGCCTGATCCCCGCCGGCCGCCGTGTTGGCATCGATGGTGCGCAGATCGATGCGGTCGGAGCCCCGCAGGAAGTCCTGGATCGTATCCCGCGCGTTTGGGAGAGAATCCTTGACGGAGTTGAAATCGAAGATGTCAGCCCCGGCGCCTCCGGCGAGCGTATCGGCTCCCGCACCTCCCTCAAGTGAGTCGCTTCCTCCGATGCCGTACAGCCTGTCCGAGCCGGAACCGGCTCTGAGCAGGTTGGCGCCATCGTTACCGGTCAGGGAATCATTGCCCGATCCGCCGACGGCATTCTCGATGAGCGACCGGGCATCGCCCTGGAAAAGCAAGGCATTGGCGATGTTGCCGGCGGCCGTTTTCGTGCCCTCCCAGTTCAGTTTCGCCAGTTGAGCCGTGGACGTCTTGATCCATTCACCGGGACGGAGATCGATAGTGAGGTTCGATGTATAGGCGGAAAGGTCGTAGGTATCGTTTCCACCCCCGTCCCAGATCGTGAGGAAGACCTTGTTGGCGCCCGGCCTCCCCTGGCCGACCCCGTTGATGGACATCTCTCCGGTCGTCGGACTCCACGCATAGGTCGAGTTGCCGCCATTGGTGGCGTAGTTTGCCCCGTACATCTGCTGCACGGCCGCGATATCGTACATCATCAGCGACTGCGCATAGCTCCAGGTTTCATTCGTGTAGCCTGCCGTGTTCGAGGCCCCGACATAGGAGCGATAGCTCATGACCGTATACTCCAGCGAGTCTCGGTCCTGCGGCATGACGTTGCCTTCATGCGTGTGCTCGAGCCCGAGCGCGTGCCCGAGCTCGTGCAGGAACACCATGAAGGCGTAGTTGCCCTTCACGGGGCTGGTGAAATAGCCGTTTGAGCTGTTGAACCAGACATCCCCACCTTCGGCCGCCGTATTGGGGAGGTAGGCCCAGGCCGACTCGGTCTTGTCGGACATCGCAAAGCGGATGTCGGCGTGCTGCGTTGCGGTTTCGCCGCTTTCGGTGAATGCCAGGTTCGCGACTGCCGCATATGTCTTCAGAGCATTGCGTGCGGTCGTCTGCTGAACTGCACTAAGGCTGCCGAAATTCGTAATGTTCTCCGCTGTACCGTAAGAATTTCCGTAGTCGGAACCAATCGTAGGAAAGCTATAGATTAAGCTGTTAGACGCCCATTTATAATCGCCGAGAACACCATCGATATACGCATTTCCAGTCATGCCGTAAGTAGCAATAGCAGGCATAGAACCACCCTGTTTGGAAATTATTCTGAAGAATAGTGGGATCAGAGCTGTTGCGGGGTCGATAAGGTTTGCCTTTAGGCGCGACCGTGGCAATTACCCGAAAGAGATGAGGGTGACTCTAAAGGGGTAGAATCGCGCGTCGCACCCGATGCCTCAGGCTCCCAGGCGCCGGTGGCGAGACCGGGTCGCCGCGCTTTCCCAGGGTGCGGAGGAATACGTCAGAGGCTTGAGAGCACGGGATCTGCGGCGGTTTGTCCTGCAGGATGAACAGGACCTTCGAACGCTGCACGGAGGGGTGCGTGGGCTGGCACGCGCCAAGGACGCCCCCTGGAACGGCGGCCTTGCGATTCGACCGCCGAGCGGTCACTCGTTTCTGGCGCCCGGGTCTTCCATCGGCCAGTCGGTGATGCGCTCCAGGAGTTCGGCGATCGTGAACTCCTCCTCCGGTCCTGCGACCCGGTCACGGACAGAGATCCCGGCCGCATGCACCGTCTCCGGGTCCCCCGAGACGAGCGGGTGCCACCAGTAGAGGTCGTGACCCTCGGCGAGAAGGCGATAGGCGCAGGTCTCGGGCAGCCACGAGAGGCTGCGCACCGCCTGAGGCGTCAGACGGACGCAATCGGCCACCTTGGCCTGACGGTTTGGATAGTCGCGGCAGCGGCAGGTCTGGTCGTCGAGAAGAGTGCAGCCCACGTCCGTGTACATCACCTCGGCCGTATCCTCGTCCTCGAGCTTGACCAGGCAGCAGCGTCCGCATCCGTCGCACAGGCTCTCCCATTCATCGAGGCTCATGGCTTCGAGCGACTTCGCGCGCCAGAAGGGCTGCTCCTCCGGCAGAGGGCGAATGACGGGTGCGGCGTTTGGCATAGGGGCGCTTTGACGTCTCATTGAGGCGGTTTGAAGGAACGTGCTAATCCGCACGGAAGGCCGCCCTTACTTCCTAAGAGGTAAATCTCTGTGAACCTACAAACAAGGTTCTGAGTTATATATATCAGCAGCGCCACGCTTCGGCGTCGCCGCCAGCGTATCGGGCAGAACGGGAAGTCCGCGTCAGCACAAAGGGGACCGGGCTCATCTTTCCGCGCGAGGCGTTACCGAGAAGGCCGAGCCTCGGATGCATCCCGAAAGTGCATTCCTCTTTTGGGACCGATGCTCTAGGGAATTCAAAGATCATAATCGAGGCATGTCAGGTCTCTGACTGCCCAAAGGACCACCGTGAGCCAGCAGCCCCCCATCCCTTTTACGACGCGGATCAAGCGCGCGGCGCTTTGGTTCGATGCGTGGCTCAACTCCGCGCTGTTCCAGAGCGGACGTGGACTGGCGGGTGCCTGGGGCTGGTACTCGGAGAAGATGAAGTGCCTGCGGTTCCGCGGCCCCCTTCGGGTCATCCTGGATCTGACCAGCGAGGCCACGACCCTGGGCTCCTTGGGCGCGGTCGTCATGCTGGCGCTCGCCCTGCCGGCGTTCCGCGAAACCGAGGATGACTGGCTCAAGACACAGGATCTCGCCGTCACTTTCCTCGATCGTTACGGACAGGAGGTCGGGCGGCGCGGCCTGCACCTCGACGATTCCTACAAGCTGGAGGATTTCCCGGACTACATGATCAAGGCCGCGCTGGCGACGGAAGACCGGCGCTTCTATGACCATTGGGGCATCGATCCGATCGGCACCTTCCGGGCCGTCGTGGTGAATGCCCAGGGCGGCGGCGTGGTGCAGGGCGGCTCCTCCATCACCCAGCAATTGGCCAAGAACCTCTTCCTCACCAACGAGCGCTCCTTGGAGCGCAAGATCAAGGAAGCCTTCCTGGCGGTGTGGCTGGAGTTCCATCTGACCAAGGACGAGATCCTCAAGCTCTATCTCGACCGGGCGTATATGGGCGGTGGCGCCCATGGCGTCGTAGCGGCGGCCGACTATTATTTCAGCAAACCCGCCAAGGAGCTGACCCTGGCCGAATCCGCCATGCTGGCCGGCCTGTTCAAGGCTCCGACCAAATACGCCCCGCACGTGAACCTGCCCGCCGCCCGCGCCCGGGCGAACGAGGTCCTGCGCAACATGGTCGAGGCCGGGTTCCTGACCGAGGGCCAGATCCAGACGGCCCGCCGGAACCCTGCGACGCCGGTGAACCGGGAGCGCGAGACGACCCCGGACTTTTACCTCGACTGGGCCTATGATCAGGTCAAGGGTCTGGCCTCTCAGAAGAAATTCGGTCACGAGCGCGTGCTGATCGTGAAGACGCCCCTCGACACGGCCCTCCAGCGGCACACGGAAGAGACCCTGGAGAACATGCTTCGCCAGCACGGCCGCCAGTACAAGGCCGGCCAGGGCGCGATCGTCGTCATGGACGTGGACGGCGCCGTGCGCACGATCGTCGGCGGGCGGGACTACGGCCAGAGCCAGTTCAACCGCGCCACGGCCGGCCTGCGGCAGCCCGGCTCGTCGTTCAAGCCCTTCGTCTATGCCGCCGCCCTGACGACCAATCCGAAGCTGCGCCCCAACTCGGTCGTCGTCGACCAGCCGATCTGCCTGGGCAACTGGTGCCCGCAGAATTACGGCCGCTCCTTCTCCGGCTCCATGCCCCTTGTCTCGGCCCTGGCGCGATCGATCAACTCCATCCCGGTCCGCATGTCGCTCGAAATCGGCAAAGGCAATGCCAAGGCCGGCCGGGCGGTGATCATCGACACGGCCAAGCGCATGGGCCTGACCCACCCGCTGACGGATTCGAGTTCGCTGCCCATCGGCGCAGCCGAGGTCACCCCGATCGACATGGCGGCATCCTACGCGGTCTTCGCCAATGGCGGAAAGCGCGCCGACCCCTATGCCGCCTGGGAGGTCCGCAACTCGTCGGGCGAGGTCATCTACCGCCACGACCGGGATACGCCGCCCAAGCAGGTGCTCGACACCCGCGTGGTGAACGACATGAATTTCATGCTCAACAAGGTGGTCGAGGAAGGCACCGGCAAGCGCGCGGCGCTCGAGGGCATTCCGGTCGCGGGCAAGACCGGCACCACGAACGGGTACAAGGATGCATGGTTCGTGGGCTTCACCGGAAACCTCGTCGCCAGCGTCTGGTACGGCAACGACGATTCGAGCCCCATGAACGAGATGACCGGCGGCACCCTTCCGGCCATGACATGGCATGAGGTGATGGGGGTCGCTCACCAGAACCTTGAGATCCGCCCCATCCCGGGCGCAAGCCCGGCGAATGCCTCCCGGGTGGCCTCCGCCAAGGGGCCGGCGGCCGATCAGGCCCAGGCCCCGACGCAAGCGTTCCTGGCCGGCACGCTCTCCCGCAAGTCCTATGAGGTTCTGGGCGGCATCGGCAGCCTGTTCCAGTCGATCGACCGCTCCGCCACGATGGGCAAGGCTCCGGAGACGCCGAGCAGTTCCGCCGTCAATGGCCGTCGCCAAGTGGCCATGCCGTAACGATGCAGACCGAGGCTCCCTTGACGAACGCCCATCCGGCCGCGTCCATGCGTGCGCCATCGCGCTCGGCGTCATCCCTGACCGTCAGACGTGTCCCGACGGCCTTTCTCGTCGTCTATGCGCTGCTTCTGGCGCTGGGGTTGGGGCTGGGCTCCGCCTATTGGGCCATCAACGGCGACCCGCCTTTCGGAAGCCTGCGTCTCGGCCCCTGGCAGGCCTGGCCGAAGCTCGGATCGCCGGAGGCTGATCCCTACATGCGCGCGATCCTCGCCCGGCGCGGCGACATTCCTCTCGCCACCGGCGAGGGGCTCGGCTTCACCGCCCGGACCGACAGCGACGGCATGCCGTTCGACTCTGCCTGCACCTACGCGGTCGGGGCTGTCGCCCCCGTCGCGCGGGTCTGGACGCTCACCCTCTACGACGGAGACGGGCGGCTTCCGGTGACGGAGCTCGGACGCCGGAGCTTCACCTCGGCTGAACTGCTTCGGGACACGCAGGACCGGTTCAGCATCGTCCTGTCCCGCACGCTCCAGCCTGGCAACTGGCTCCAGCTTCCCGCCTCGGGATCCTTCGCGGTCGCCCTGCGGCTCTACGATCCCCCCGGGGCTGCCGGCGCGAACCTGGAAGAGGTCGATTTTCCCGTCATCCAGCGCCTGGGGTGCGGATCATGAGAGGCTTCGGTCGCTTCTTCATCGCCACGCTGTGCGGCATCGTGATCGCCGCGGGGGTTCATATCGCGGCCATCCTCGCAAGTCCGTACCTTGCCGAACAGGATGCCTTCGCCAAGGTCCAGAGCACGCTGACCGCCGACAAGGCGCAGATCATCAGCGCACCGGGCGGCGAGAGCACCTGGCTGCCGCGCCCGGATCCGGCCGTCGCCGTGGCGGCCTGCGCGTTCGACCTGCGCAACGGCCCCATGCGCGTTGCGGCTCAGACCGGGTCGCTCCCGCTATCCTTCTCGTTTCACAAGGAGTCGGGCGGCGTGTTCTTTGCCGTCACCGATCGTGCCGCCGTGCGGGGCGAACTCGAGATCGTCGCCATGACGGCCCGTCAACTCGACGAGGCACGCGCCGCCGAGGATGAGAACGACCCGTCGCGCGACGTCCGGATCGTCGCCCCGGAACAGCAGGGCTTCGTGATCGTGCGCGTGGCGGCTCCCAGCCCGAGTCTGCGGCCGCAGGCCGAGGAAGCCGCCAAGGCCGTGTCCTGCACGGCCGAGCAGGACCCCTGACCCTATGGCCTGGCGCCTCATGACGCCCGAGGATCTCGCCCAGGTGCAGGTTCTCGCGGACATGATCCATGTCGACCACCCGGAAGACAGGGCCGTGCTGGCCGAACGTCAGCGTCTTTATCCAACGGGGTGTTTCATGCTGACCGAGGATGAACACGCCATCGGGTACGCGTTCACCCATCCCTGGCACCTCGGGGAGCCGCCACGGCTGAACAGGCTGCTGGGGGAACTCCCGTCCAGCCCGACGACCTATTACATCCACGACGTAGCCCTGCTGCCGACCGCGCGCGGCAGGGGCTACGCCGCGCAGGTGACGGACAGGCTGATTGCTCACGCCCGGGAGGCCGGCTTCGACAATCTGTCGCTCGTCGCCGTCAACAAGTCTCAGACGTTCTGGGAGAAAGCTGGCTTTCGCGTGCTGGCCGCAGAAGGCCTGAAGGCGAAACTTGCGAGCTACGGGCCGGATGCGGCGCTCATGATGCACCGTCTGGCAAGCCCGCCGCGTGGCGCCTAACGGCGCCTCATCGTCATGAAAATCAGGATGGACTACGAGCGGCGACGTCCCGGGCTGTTGGAGGCCAGGGGACGGGAAGGACCGGGGTTGGGAGAAGGCCGCTCATAGCGCACGCCGGTGAAGAGAAGGATCTCGCCTCGAGGCTCGCCGGCGGACAGAACTGGGCGCTGTGGACGCTCGGAATGATCCGGAAAGGCGATCACCACTCCCGGTGATCTGGTCCAGACGTCTCGCATTGTGCCCTCCTCTATCGTGCCACTGACTGCCTCTATGACTGACTCACAAAAAGTGACCTATGGTTAACAGTTCGTTTCCGCGGGGCTCTGCGCTGCAGAAAATTGCTTGCCCTGACATGAAAACAACAATCACTGCCGCGCTTATGTTCCCTGAGGAGGACGCCTAGAACCGGGTGGCCGCCTCCCATTAAAGATGCGCTAAGGAAGGGCTCCTAGCCTTCGCTCGGCTGCGTTGAAGCGAGTGTGAGCATGGTGCCCTCTGCCAATCCCGATCTGTGGTCGGACCTGTCCGGATTCGGATCCTCGGCGGGCCGATCCGATGCGTGCTCTGCTCTCCTAAAAGTGAACGCGGACATGTTCGTTGCCGCGCCGACGCGCGACCGCGAGAGCATCGAAACGTTCGAGACCCTCGTCCTGGGCTTCCTGCCGAAGGCCGATTCTGCGACCCTTCTCGAGCTGGCCCGCATCCTCGCACCATGCCCGGATACGCCGATCTCGGTGCTCGACTACCTTTCGCGGCATTCACCCGATGTGCGCGCGATCGTGCTCCGGCACGCGGCACGGCTGCCGCCGGCGCTTGGCACGAAGCAGCTGGCGACGCCCGAGGGGCGCCTCGCCCTGGCATCGCAGCCGGACATCGATGCGGCAGCCATCCCGCGATTGCTCGCATTGCGTGAGAGCGCGGTCGAGGACGCGCTCGCGGCCAACCCGGCTTTTGCTCCGGACACCGCGTCTTTCGCAGATCTCCTGCGGCGTGCCCGCTGCCGTCCCGCCCTCGCGTCCCTTCTTCTCACACGCGCCGACCTCCCGACGTCAGCGCTGGCATCCCTTTATCTCACGGCCGATCCGGAGCGTCGCAAGGTCATCCGGGACCGGGTCGCACAGGCCCTGGCCCACCGGCGCGCCACGGTGGCGTTCACGTTGACGGAGCAGGATCTGGCCGATCTGCTGGCCACATGTCTCAAGGGCGACGACCGTCGGCTCGAGCATCTCCTCACCACGCTTTTCGGCTTTCCCGCCTCGACGGAATGGCGTCTCCTCGAAATCGGACGCCATCGGATTCTTGCTCTCGCGCTGAAGGCCCTCGGAGTGACGCGAAGGGACGCGATCAGGATCTTCCTCACCTTGCACCCGGCTCTGTCCTATCCACTCTCCACGATCCGGGAGCTGATCCGGGAGCTGCGCGACGTTCCCGCTCCCGTCGCGCTCGTGGTCGTCGAGTCCATCCTGGATGTCAGGGCATTCTCCGGGGAAGTCCTCGCGTAGTGTCCGAAGAGATTCGCGCCCTTCGTCCCACGACGCCATGGGAATGACTGCCGGACCGACCGGCATTCTGCTAGATTGCCTGCATCGGCGATCTGCCCGGAGGGTCGAATGTACCTGCACACGATCGAGGAAGAGCAAGCCACCGGCCAGGTCGCGGAAATCTACGAAAAGCAGAAAGCGCAGCTCGGTTTCGTGATGGAAGCCGCGAAATGCTTCACGGCCCGGCCGGATCTCCTGCCGATCTATACGGATTTCTCGGACCGGATCCGCGCAGGCTTTTCGCTCGGATTGCGGGAATGGCGGCTGATCACGCTGATCGCCGCAAAGCACATCCCGTCGACCTATTGCTCCCATGTCTACAGCAAGCAGCTCATCGCCGATCTCGGCTCGAAGGAGACCGTCCTGGCGGTTCAGCGCGATTTCCGGACCGCGGGCTTGCCCCACCGGGACGTGGCGATGCTGGCCTACGCCGAGAAGGTCGTACAGGAGGCCTCCCAGGTCACCGCGGCCGACATCGACCGGCTGCGCACGGCCGGGTTCTCGGACCAGCAGATCTGCGACATCGCCCTGTGCGCCGCCTTCCGCTGCTTCGTCAGCCGCTTCTTCGACGCGATGGGCGCCGGCACCGAGGACATGTTCATCGACGACGATGCCGAATTCCGCGCGACCATGAGCGTCGGCCGCCCTCTCTGACAGCGTCGGACCGCCCCGCCGGCATTTCTACGATCTGGACGAAGCGAGTGAGAAAATCGCCGCATTTCTTCGACGGCGAAGCATTGTCGAACGCCCTGTCGCTGACCATGGTCGCCATGGCGGCTGCACCCGGGTTCTCTCCCCTGCCCGGCAGCGCGCTCGACGCATCGTCGACGCCCTCGCTGAAGCCGGCGGCCGGTGCGACCTGCAGGCTTTGGCCAGTCGCCTAATCGTCTGCCGCAAGGTCGAGGAAATGGCGCCCTGCCCGGTCGTCGACCTCGACCAGCCAGAGGTCCGGGTCGAAGCGGAGCTCGCGGGCCATGCGCTCCTCCACGTCGAGGGGCATCACGCCCTGCAGGATCGGCGCGAACAGGCGCTCGCCGCTCTCGTCGAGGAAGAGCTGCGGCGCGGGACCGTAAAGGCTCGCGGTGCCGTCGAGCTGATCGACCTTGATGAAGATCGCACCGGCCTCGGCGGCGCCGCGCTTGCGCAGAGCGGCGTCGACACCTTCCACCGAGCACCGGCGCAGATAGGCGGACACCCAGAAGTCCGAGCGGAGCCGGGACACTACGGGACCGCGACGCCGGAGGCGGCGGAGAGCTCGCGGACGGTCCTGGCGTTCAGCTCGCCGGTGACCGGCAGCCGGCGGTCCTGCTCGAAGCGCTCGATGGCCTGCCGCGTGCCCGAGCCCATCAGCCCGTCCACCTTCACGCTGTAACCCAGCCGTGCGAGGGCACGCTGGCCGGCGAGAACCACGTCGCCCTGGTCGGGCCTGCCCACGTTGCCGGGCGGAACCGGGACCGGGCCGCCCATGCGGATCATGTCGGCGATGGGATCGCGCGCGGCACTGCGCACCGGTGGGGCGGCAGGCGCGGGTGCGGCCGGGACCGGCGCGGCGGGAGCGGAGGCCTGCGGGGCTCGCGCCGGCACAGGCGCAGCTGCGACGGGCTGGCCGCCGTTGCGGATCATCTCGGCGATGGGATTGCGGGCGGGCGGCTTCGGCACGGCGGCCGGCGCCGCCTCCGCAAGGGCATGGGCGACTGCCTCATGAGGCGCGGCCGCCTGTGCCGGCTCGTCGGCGGGCCTGGAGCCGGGACGGGCCGGCGGCAGCGGACGGGCGATTCCGGCTTCGGTGTCCGGCTCCGGCGCCAGCACGACCTCCCGGGTGGTGAAGAGCGGCGCCGGATGGCGGCTGATCTGGAGCGCCAGGGCGTTCCAGGCGATCATGCCGCCGCATCCGGTGAGGAAGAGGGCCGCCAGGATCTGACGCGGATGCTCGACCACGAAGGACGCGGCCCTCTCGCCGAGGCCCGGCCTGCGCGGCGGCCTGGCCGCACGCTTCTGGGTCGGTCGGGCCGGAGCCTTCCGGCGCACGACCGCCGGCAGGTCGAGGTCGTCATCGGGATGGTCGACAAAAGCTTCACGCAAGGCAGTCGTTTCCGTCTTCGAAGATGGATGTCGTTCTGGTCTTCACGTCCCGCAAGGCAAGGCGTCCAGGCACCGTTTTCTGTCTTTCTCACGGCAAAGCCTGACAGAGCCGGTTTAAGCGAAACCTAATTGCCTTGGCCGTGCGGCCGAAACGGGGCCCGGCCCAAGCGGCCGGCCCGGCCCGGCCCTCAGGCGCCCAAAATTTCGACTTTGTTTTCAGAGACTTGGCGCAGCGCTGGCCCGGCAAGACTTCGTTCATCCTGTTTCCAGATTCCTCGCGCGCCTCCCGGGCGCAGCCGGCCCAACTCCGTTATGATGCTGCATCGATCCTCGTTTCAGCACCCGACCGCCTCATGTTTTCGATTCTGCGCTTCATCCTCATCGTCGGGGCCATTTTCTACTACTCGCCCGTCCGCCAGCACGGCGAGGGAACGGCCGACCTCCAGGCCCTCCTCGCCCCGAAGACGAGCGAAGCCACTCCCGAGAAGTCGACCGCGGAGAATCGGCCCGGACATCTCGAGACCGTCTGGAAGGCCCTTCCCGACAGCGCCAAGCAGGCCGTTGTCGACAAGATCCTGACCACCTCCGGCTTCCCGGCGGCCGGTCCCGCCAAGCCGACGGACACCCTGCGGCCCGAGGATCGGGCGCCGGCTGCGTCCAAGCCTCGCATGTAAAGGCGGCGCCCTCGGTCGCCAAACAGACCGGCGATGATTATATGTCCGGCAGACACCGCAGGATCGCCATGCTGCCGACCATCGACGACATCGTTTCCAACTTCGACCTGCTCGACGAGTGGGAGGAGCGCTACCGCTACCTCATCGAGCTCGGCCGGCTCATGGAGCCCTTGTCCGACGAGGCGCATAACGACATCAACAAGGTTCAGGGCTGCGCCAGCCAGGTCTGGCTCCAGACCGATCTCGACCGGCGGGAGGGCAATCCCGTCCTGCATCTGCGCGGCGACAGCGACGCCCATATCGTGCGCGGCCTCGTGGCGCTCCTGATTTCCCTCTACAGCGGCAAGACGGCCTCGGACGCTCTCGCGACGGACGCGCTCGGACTGTTCAAGGAACTCGGCCTGTCGGAGCACCTGACCCCGCAGCGCTCCAATGGCGTCAGGTCCATGGTCGAGCGCATCCGCCGCGACGCCCAGATGGCTTTGGCGGCCACCTGAGGGCCGATACGCGGCGGTCGACCGGACAACCCGCTCCCGGCCCTGGACCGGTGGTTCCGCCCCTGTGAGGCGATGTGCCCGTCCGGATCGGCATTGTGGGTCCTGACACTCTCGATCCTGACACCCTCCTCGTCATCACCGGGCTTGTCCCGGTGATCTCGATCGTTTGGAACGCCGCGCTCTCCCGGATCGGGATGGCCGGCACAGGGCCGGCCATGACGTGAGAGGTTGGTGGGACGGGGGAGCGTC